>NZ_FNVC01000016.1:0-106797 GCF_900108215.1 Billgrantia desiderata
CGCCGGTAGCACTGTGGCAGACCATCAGACCTCCCAGGGTAAGACGCGCGACCTTCCTCCCATACACCCGCCGCATCTACTGCCGCCCCTTCCGGATAGCTATTGGGCTTCGAGTTTCTTGGCCCTCTCGCCCAGGTGGCGACAGCCTCGTATGCGATTTCTGTTCGTCGGGCCGGGAGTTTGCCTCCAACTTCCTTCAGATTCCGTCTCGCGACGGACACCCTTGCTGTTCGGCTAACGGTTCCCGCTATCAGGGTCCGTAGGGGACTTTCACCCCCAAGTCATTCCGAGGCACCACCCTCGGAAACAGCGCCCGTCGGGCGCTGCGCGCCATGCCTGGCGCACCAAAAAAACGGCTCCCGTCCGATGGAACGGGAGCCGTGACTTGGATCAGTCGGCCTTGAGCACACCACGCCGGATCTGATCCTCTTCGATGGATTCGAACAGGGCCTTGAAGTTGCCCTCGCCGAAACCGTCGTTGCCCTTGCGCTGAATGATCTCGAAGAAGATCGGACCGATCACGGTCTCGGTGAAGATCTGCAGCAGTACGCCCTCGTCCGGACCGCCGTCGATCAGCAGGCTCAGCTCGCGCAGATCCTCGACGTTCTCCTCGTGGTTGGGCACGCGAGTGTCGACCTTCTCGTAGTAGGTGTCCGGGGTGGTGAGGAAGGTCACGCCGTTGGCGCGCAGGCCCCGCACGGTGGCGTAGATGTCGTCGGTGGCCATGGCCAGATGCTGGATACCCTCACCGTTGTACTCACGCAGGAACTCGGCGATCTGCGAGCTATCGTCGGCGGACTCGTTGATCGGGATGTGCATCTTGCCGCAGGGGGCGGTCATGGCGCGGGAGTGCAGGCCGGTCTTCTTGCCCTTGATGTCGAAGTAGCGGTTCTCGCGGAAGTTGGCGATCTCGGTGTAGAAGTCGGCCCACTTGTCCATCTGGCCGCGGTCGACGTTGTGGGTCAGGTGATCGAGCACCTTCAGACCCACGCTGTTGTCGTTGGGCGAACGGCCGGGAATCGGCTCGAAGTCGATGTCGTAGATGGTACGGCCTTCGCTGTCGACCTTGTTGTCGACGAAGTAGAGCAGCGAGCCACCGATGCCGCGTACCGCGGGAATGCCCACCTCGCCGGGACCGACCGGATTCTCCACCGCCTCGGCGCCGTGGGCCAGGGCATACTCGAAGGCCTGCTTGGCGTCGGCCACCTTCCACGCCATGGCGCAGGCACAGGGGCCGTGCACCTTGGCAAACTCGGCCGCGTGGCTGTCCGGCTCGGCGTTGAGTACGAAGTTGACGTTCTCCTGCTGGAACAGGAACACCTGCTTGGAGCGGTGCTTGCGCGTCTCGGTGAAGCCCATGCGGTTGAACAGCGCGCGCAGTTCCTCGATGCCTTCGGCGCTGGGTGCGCTGTACTCGACGAACTCGAAGCCGTTGGTACCGATCGGATTGTCTTGTGAGATCGGTGAAACGGTCTTGGCGGGTGCGTTCATTGTTTCCTCCAGGGGGTGGACGTTATTGTGCAAGCGCAGTGTCTGCGTC
This sequence comes from Billgrantia desiderata, assembly GCF_900108215.1. Lineage (NCBI taxonomy): Bacteria > Pseudomonadati > Pseudomonadota > Gammaproteobacteria > Oceanospirillales > Halomonadaceae > Billgrantia > Billgrantia desiderata. The sequence goes on from NZ_FNVC01000016.1 coordinate 1,541, forward strand.
GGGTTCGGCACCCCTCGAGGTGCCAACGGGTGACTCCAGACTAGTGCGCGCCCTCTCCCCGAGAAACGCCCCGCGAGCACCTTTGGCAGCGCCCGCTGGGGATAACTCGCCAGCGCCATGTAAAAGAATCCTTACAGCCGATCCAGGTGCGACGACAGCGCACTTCGGGCGGTGCGATATCGTGACAGGGCGTAAAGCTATCTTTACATTGGAGCCACTAAGGAATCATGGAGCCACTCGCCAACCTCCACGCCACCCAGGCCAGAATGAGCCCGATCACCAGGTCGATGGCACGCCACACTCGGGGGCTGGCCAGCCGTGGCGCCAGCCAGCCCGCCGCCGCGGCCAGGCCGAAGAACCAGCCGAACGAGGCCATCGCCGCACCGATGAAGAAGCCCAGCGGGCTCGGCTGCACCGCGCCAATGGCGCCGAGCAGTACCACCGTTTCGAGATAGACCTGGGGATTGAGCAGGGTCACCGCCAGCGTTGCCGCCAGAGCGGCCTGCCACGACTGGATGCCGCCGCCACCCGCTACCAGGGCCTGACCGATGAAGACCCGACGAAACGCCAGCGATGCCTGCCAGGCCAGGAAGGCGGCACCGGCCCAACGGGCCACTTCCATCAGCGTCTCCTGCTGAGCGATCAATATGCCCAGGCCCAGCACGCCGACACCGACCAGCAGCCAGTCGCACAGTGCACAGACCCCGGCCACCAGCCAGGCATGCTGCCGGCGCAGGCTCTGCTGCAGCACGAAGGCATTCTGGGCACCGATGGCGACGATCAGCCCGGCGCAGATCAGTAACCCGTTGAGCCATGACAACCACATCGTTTTTTCTCCCTGGCAAGTCGATGCCGCCAAGGCTAAGCTCGCCATGATGATAAGAGAAATAAATAAACGAACTTGGGGATTAGCATTACTGATGCTGGACTACAAACTGCTCGAGGCACTGATGGCGGTGATCGATCAAGGCGGTTTCGAACGCGGCGCGCGATACCTGGGGCTCACGCAATCGGCGGTGTCGCAGCGTATCAAGCTGCTCGAGGCACGCCTGGGCCAGCCGGTGCTGGTGCGCAGCCCACGCCTCGCTCCCACCCCGCTGGGGCGGAAACTGCTCAACCATGCCCAGCAGGTGCGCCTGCTGGAAGGCGACCTGCTCGGTGAAGTGCCAGCGCTCGGCAGCGGTGAGCAACGCTTGCGCCTGGCGATCAACGCCGACAGCCTGGCCACCTGGTGGCCGGAGGCCATCGGACGCTTCTGCGAGGAACATCCCGTGCTGTTCGATCTGGTGGTGGAGGATCAGGAGGTGGCGCTCAAGCGCATGCGCGACGGTGACGTAGCCGGCTGCATCTGCGACTCGCCCACGCCGGTGCAAGGCGCGCGCAGTTATCCGCTGGGCAGTATGCGCTATCGCGCCCTGGCCAGCCCCGCCTTCGTGGCGCGTCATTTCGCCGAGGGCGTAACCCCGGAGGCGCTGCGCCGGGCGCCGGCCATCGTGTTCGGCCCCGACGACCGCCTGCAGCACCGCTATCTGGCCCAGCACGGCGTGGAGCCGCCCTTCCCCCACCACCTCTGCCCTTCTTCGGAGGGTTTCATCGGCCTGGCACTGGCCGGGCTCGGCTACGGCATGGTGCCGGAGCGCCAGGCCGAGCGGGAGCTCAGCGAAGGGCGACTGCAAGAGATAGACCCCGGCCCCTACCTCGCCGATGGTCGCCTGGTCGACCTCTCGCCGGGCTTCGTCATCGACGTACCGCTCTACTGGCACCACTGGCGCCAGGGCGGCAAGGTGCTCGACGCCCTCACCGACCACCTGCTGCGCCTGGGCGATGCCTGGCTCACGCCGCTATCCACGGCATGAGCGAATCACGAACCGCGTAGCTTGTTTTCTACGCTCGACACCTTGTCGGCCATGGACTGCTCGCGGTCGGTGCGAGTGCCCAGCTTGATGGTGGTGGTGATGCGCGGCGCGCCCATCTCGTGCACCACCTCGTGGCAGCGCTTGACCACCGCCATCACCTCATCCCACGGCCCCTCGATGTTGGTGCCGTAGGCATGCATGTGGTGCTCGAGGCACGAGGCCTCGATCACCCGCTGACAGGCGGCGATCTGCGGTGAGACCGACACCCCCACCCCCAGCGGGACGACGCAGAGATCGATGATGACGTGCATGGTGGTAGCCCCTTCGACAGCATCAGACAAAACGACACCCCATGGTAACGCAGGACACGCTAATCGACAGGGGCGCATCTGGGCGAAGTCCGCAAATCGTTCGCTCAGGTATTGATCAAGCTTCCAGGCGAAGTCCTGCTTTCTGACCTGGACCGACCTTCTCCGTCAAACCTGAGGATAAAGCCGTCGGTCAGCCGGGAATGACTCACTAGTCAATGCTGCTTTGCTTGCATCTGGATGAAGCGGGTTGAGGAGAAAGTTCATGTTGTGGGGAACGATGGCGGAGGGCACTCGCAGCAGAAGCGACTCTCCCGCTTCAAGCCAAGCGTCCCCAAGGCGCCGTGTGATGTTCAGGTCATCACGCCATGTCGCATCCAGGTCGACCGTGGGCGCGCGACTCACGGCCCCGGAAGGAAGCTCCACTCGTAGCAGGGTGAATGCCTCGGGAAGTTCGTCTGGCTCCCCTTCCATATGCACCAGGATTTCCAACAGGCAGATGGCCGGGCAATCGCCGAGGTAGACGATGGGCCTGCCCTTGTTGTGCCAACGCCCAGCCACCTTGGTACCACCAATGCCCGAGAGATCCTGAAACTGTGAGATCCGCCAGAGGCTTTCCTTGGTCATGCGACGTACCCATGGCGCAGCTGCTCCAGTAGCTCCTCTACTGCCAGGTAGCCAGGGGTCGTCTTGACGGCCTCGAAAGCATTTCGCCCGCCAAGGGCTCTGCGCGGCTTGTTCAGCCAGGTGGCCGCTTTTTCCTGGCTACCGAAAACATCCTCAGCCAGCACGACGATGCGGCTCACGCGATAGAGTCGATCGCCTTCATCGCTGTTCAATGGTTCAGACTTTTGTCGGCGGTGACGCAGTGTACGAGGATTGATGATGCCCAGCCGGCCGGCATCGATGCCATGTTGGGCAAGCTTGTCCAGAACCGACAGAGGGATGCCAGCCCGGATCAGCGCGTCCAGAGTGTCACCTTCGTGCCCTCCAAGGAGTTCCAGGACCTCCTCTTCAATGTCGCGCTCGTGTTCGCGTTCTTTAGTCAGCGCCTGCATGATCAGCCCTCCCGCTGCGGCAATGTGCCTTTAGCATACGGCAAAATGCCTATGCAGGCGAACTGCTGGCCGATGCTTCCCCCTTCGTTTTGGCCGCTTGCGTTCAAGGCTCCAGAACGTACAAGGGATGCCATTGGCTTACTGTGAGATACGCTCCATGAGTTCGTTCTGCACGCACAGTGGAAGCGCGCTGCCTGCCAACTCTTGAACCTGCATATCCTCCAGCCACTCCTGATCGAGCCCACGTTGCCAATCTCCGGCGACGCGCTGCCCTGCCTTTCCGGTCAATGCATCGAGGGGATGACAAGTTCCCGTTTCCAGGGCAGCGAGCATGGGGCCGAACAGTGCGGAAAGCGCCAGCTCAGGCAGGGAGCGGCGTAGCTTCTGATAGATGCGCAGTCCTTCGGGGTCGAGATCGCCCCAGTAAGTGGGGCTGGGCAGGCGCAGCAAATCAGCCAGGGTGACACCGGCCGTTCCTTGACCGACCAGCCGTACCCGATCCCCACTCTCCAAAGCGTTGGCTAGAGAGAGGCCATAGCCGAACGTGCAGATCAAGGCCAGGCGCTCGCCACACCCCACGCGGCAGGCCTGACTGAAACTCTGCGCGTTCTCGATCAGCAGGAGTCCCTTGGGCTGCTCGGGCACGCTGGCCAGCAGCCAGGTCTCGGCAGCCTGGAAGCTGTCCGTCTCGATACCGAACGAGCGCACCAGCTCGGTGGGCAGAGTCTCGAGCAGTTTGCTGCTTCCCAGCAGGTAGCGCGCGCTGGCTACGTAGGGGCTCAGTTGATAAGCGCCCGGCAGGTCGTTGGCCAGCCGTCTGAGGCCTTCGGCCAGGGCCAGTTGGTCCTCAGTGCTCCAGCTACCGAGCGGCCCTTCCTGTGCCCTCCGCCACGCCGAGTGCTGCCTAGGTTCCAATGCCAGCCGTGGGTCCAATGCAGGAGAAACCGACATCAGGGCCTCCCTACGCGCAGCCGCCAACTCGATTTTCACCGGCAGCTTCGCGCGAGGCGAGAGCAGTACACCCGTTGGAAGAGCGATGAACTCAGCGCGCCCCAACTCCTCCAGTACCTGCCAGGCATGCAGTTCCGTCTCACAGATGTTCTTCTGCTGGAGCATCTGGATCAAGGTAAATGAGCGCCACCCTTTGCCTTTTCCGCCGCGTGAGTAGGCGTGCTGCCACTCCCCTTCGAGCCAGGCCAGGGTATCCCTGGCCGCCTCGCTCAGCATCAGAGTGGCATCGCGCATCGCTTACTCCTGGGTCGCCGGCTCGCTGACATGAATACCGAACAGGCTGGCCTCGCCGACGCTGCGGCCCAGCGATTCCGGCGCGGCGATGCGGCCGTCGCGCACCATCACGTGGCCGCCCTGTCCCTGAGCGCCGCCGATCACGCTGCCCACCAGGTAGGTGGGGAAGATGTCGGGGTCGTTCTCGTAGTTGGGGTTGTGGATCAGGCCGATCATCTGGAAGCGCCCGCGGGTATTGCGCAGCGACTCCAGCGAGTCCTGGATCAGGCGGCGGTGCGAGAGCTTGGAGAACAGGCCGTCGAGCAGGATCACGCTCTCGCGGCTGGTACGCGCGCGGCGGCGGTGGTGCCCCGGCAGTTCGCGCAGCTCGCGCTCGATGGCGAACTCGGAGAGCTTGACCAGCCACATCAGCGACACCGCCTCGCGCTGGCCCTCTGACATCTCCTCGTTGAGCGAGAATAGCCGTCCATGGGGGCGGATGGCGTCGTGCTTGAGGCGGATCGCCACGTCGTGGAACAGCCCGCGGTAGATGCGCCGGCGGATCTGGCGCAGCAGGTCGTCGTCGCGGCGGCGCGCCTCGCCGTCGACCATGCCGCCGTCGCGCTCGGCGCGGCGACGCATGGCGGCCTGGTGCTCGTCGATGTCGGCCAGCAGCGTGGCAATCAGGTCGCGCAGCTGGTCGGGGCCGATCAGCGAGGCCTTGACCTCGAAGAAGGCACCGCCCTCGCCGCTGCTCTTGGCCACGCGCTTGAGGATGTCGAGGTTGCCGGCGGCGTCCGAGATGATCGAGCTGAGGCGCTCCACCAGGGTGCCTTCGATCTGCTCGCGGGAAGCGTGCAGCCGTTCGACCCGTACCTTGTGGTCGTCGAGCTGGCCCGCCAGCTGATCGTGCAGGCGCGAGAGATCGTCCAGCGCCTCGGCGCTGGCATGCGTCAGCCCGGCCAGACGGGCACGCTCGGTGTCGCTGAACATGCGGCTGTGGGCCGCTTCCGCCAGGGCCTCGGCCAGCTTGCGCTCGCCGCCTTCGACCTGGCGCGCCTGGCGCTCGCGGTTGCGCGCCTGCTCGCCCAGGTTGAGTTCGCCCAGGGCATCGACCAGGGTCTGCTGACAGGCCTCCAGCGCTTCGATGTCGAGTTCGCCCTGCCCCTCGCTGCCGGTCATGTCGTGCCAGGCGTCGAGGGCGGCGTTGCGCGCCGCGTGCTCGTCCGCCTCCCCGGGCCAGCGGCTGGCTTCGGCGAGATCGACCAGCGCCGCCAGGCGCCGTGGCCAGCCCTCGGGCAGGTCGCGCAGCACCCGCAGCCACTCCACCGCCAGCTGATCGATGCAGGCCAGCGCCCGGCGCTGCTCGGCCAGGCGTGCCTCCAGGGCGTCGCGCTCTTCCCCACGGGCCTTGCGCGTTTCGCGCAGCTCGCCCAGCTCGCGCCGCACCCGGGCGATCTCGCGCTCGAGCTTCTGGCTGCCGCCGGCGGCGTCGCGTACCTCCAGGTAGGCGCGAATGCGGGTGAAGTCGAAGTCGGCGCGGCGGGTCGCCCGGGCCTGAGCGGCTTCCAGCTCCTCCTGCACCTCGGCGGCAGTGACCATGAAGTCGACGCCGCCCTCCGCTTCGAAGCGCGCCAGGGCACGCAGACGGTCGCGCTCGCCGTCGCTGAAGATGCCGCGCAGTTGGGCCTCGGTCTCTTCCACCTGGCGCTTGAGCGTCTCACGCTGCTCCTCGGCGGCGGCCAGTCGTACACTCGCCTCACTCAGGTGGCGTTCGAGTTCGGCGAGGCGCGCCTCCAGTGCCTGCAGCCGCTCGACGCCGCCGGCGTCGCTGAACTGTTCGGCGGCGAGCCAGGTCTGGCCATGGGCCTCCAACTCGCGGACCGCCGCTTCGCACCGCGGTGCGAGTTCGGCCAGCGCCGTCTCGGCTTCGAGCCGCGCCTCGGCGGCCTCCTGCTGGGCGAACTCGCCCCCCTCCTGCAGGTAGCGCTGGTAGTCGTCGATACAGGCGAGCGCGACATCGGTCAGCCGCGGTGCCAGCTCCGCCTCGCGCTCGGCCAACTCCGCCTGCCGCTCGGCCAGGGCCTCCAGGGCCATCTCGACCTGGGCCTCGTCGGCCTCGCGGGCGCGCAGCGCCAGGGCGAAGGTCTCGCCATGGGGGTCGAGCCGCTCGCACTCCACGGCCAGCGCCTTTTGCCGCTCGCGGTCGGCGGCCAGCCGCTTCTCGGTGGCCTCGCGCAGCGCTTCCAGATAGCTCGGGTCCAGCGCCGCTTTCACCGCCAGGGTCTCGACGCCGGCCACTGCGCCCAAAGGCGGTTCGCCACGGCTCAGCAGGCCGGTCAGCGCCTCGGCCTCGAACACCGGCACCGCCAGGCCCGCCTCGATAAGTTCGGCAGCGGCTGCCTCGGCCGCCTCGCGCCCGGCCACCACCGGGGCGAACAGCACCCCGGCGGCCTGCACCAGCCACTCGCGGCGCTGCTCGGGAGTGTGGGTGTCGACGTTGAGCACCGCATGCAGCGGCTGCCAGGCGATGCCGGCTTCGTCGAGTTGGCGGTGGGCCTCGGCCTCCACCACGCGCCGCTCCAGCGGATCGCCGGAGAGGCTCTCCAGATAGCGCTCGCGGGCGGCGATGTCGGCTTCCAGCGTCTCCGCTTCGCGCAGCAGCCGCGGATAGCGACGCCGGGCGTCGGCCAACCACTTCTCCGGGGTCAGCTCGCTGCGCTCGGCGAAGTCGAGCCGCGCCCGGTGCAGCGTGCGCAGGTGGTTCTCTTCGTCGAGCAGCCGCTTGCGCTCGTCGCCCAGCTCGCGCTCCCGCTCGCGCAGGCGTGAGCGCAGGTGCACCGGCTCGTCGTCGCCGTGCAGCTCAGCGTAACGACGGGCGGCCTCGGCCAGCGGTGCCAGCCGGGCCAGGGTACGCTCGGCCTCCTGACGGCGCTGCTCGGCCTCGCGACAGTTCGATTCCAGCTCGGCCAGCGCGGTCTTGCGCCGCGTCCAGAAGCCGCTCACCTCTTCACCCGGCCAGCCCTCGACGAAGGCGCGCCAGGGCGCCTGGCCGCGGGCCAGCAGGCCCTGCTCGCCGGTCAGGCGCTCCCGCTCTCCGTTGAGCCGCTCACGCTCGGCCCGGGCGGTCTCGAAGGCGCCGAGCGCCTCGTCGCGGCGCCGGGTCAGCTCGTCGAGGGACTCGGCCAGCTCGGCCTCGCGCTCCAGCTTCTCCTCGAGCCGCTCGGCCGGTGCGGTACCCGGGCACTCGCGGCGGTAGGCATCGTGCCAGGCGGCGATCTGCTTGAGCTCGCCGACGCGGCCCAGGTGCGCGTTGAGAGCACGGCGAGCGTCGGCGGCCTCGGCCTTGGCCGCCTCGGCGCTGGCTTCGGGGGTTTCCAGCTCGGCCTCGCTAAACAGCCCCTCGGCCAGCGCCTGGGTGTAGAAGCTCTGGTTGTCGACGAAGTCGCGCTGCTGGGACTCCAGCCGCTCGCGCTCGTGCTCCAGGTCGTCGCGGCGCTCGTCCAGTTCGGCGAGTTCACGGGTCAGCTCCTCGAGATAGACCCCGTCGCCGATCACCTCCTCGCGGAAGCGGTTGCCATCGGCGGCCTCGAAGGCGTCGGCGCCCTCGTCCAGCGCGCTCAGGGCGCGGTCGCGGGCCGTGTCGTCGGCCAGGGCGTGACTTTCGGCCAGCCACTCGCGGGCAGCCTTGAAGCTGACGTGGCCGACGTCGCGGTTGAGCGGCCACTCGGCCTGGGGCAGGTGAATCAGCCGGCGGTGCACGTCGACCCGGGCGCCGCGCTCGGAGAGCGCCTGACGCACGGCCCGCTCGGAAAGGCCGGAGAGCGTCGCCAGCAGCGAGGTGGAGACCCGCGGCCGCGAGGTATCACCGGCGATCCAGGCGAAACCATCCAGCGGAGCGACGCCGCGCGCTTCGGCGTCATCCTCGGCGTCATTCTCGGCAGCGGCGCGGGGCAGCCCGGGCAGGCCCAGCAGCGCCTGGCCGCCCAGCAAGGCTTCGCTGGCCGCCAGGCCCTGGTCCAGCTCGCTTAACCGAGCGCGGGCGTCGCGCAGGGTCTCGCCCTGCTCGCGCAGCTCGGCCAGGCGCAACACCTTGTCGCTGGCGCGGCGCTGGTCGCTCTCGGCCTCCTCCAGGCGATGGCGCAGCTCGGTGATGTTGGTACCGGAGTTGAGGATCACCTCCTCGATCAGCTCCTCGCTCTCGTCGGTCTCGCCGCGGGTGGCGCCGGAGAGGATCTCGGGGGCCAGCACCTCGAAGAAGAACGCCTGGTCGGCCTTCTCGCCGGCGCGAGGCTTGATGGCGTTGAAGATCTGGCTCTTGTCGGCGCCGCCCTCCTTCTGGAAGGCGGCGAGCTGGGCCAGTTCGCGACGGGAGACGTGGGCGCCCACCGCCTCGAGCCACTCCTCGCGGTTGTGGGTTAGGCGCACGTTACGCTCGGCCATGGCCGCCTTGACGTCGCGGTTGGCGAAGAGCGCCAGCTTGCCATCGAGGGTCTGGTGGTGCACCGGCACGTCTTCGAGACGCCCGGCATAGTGGTAGAAGGAAAGCCCGCTGCCGTCGCTGTAGCCGTAGAAGCCGAACACGAAGGTCTCGCCGGCTACCTCCTCACCCGCCGCCGCCAGCATGTCATCCTGGCGCTCGAGCCCGCTGCGCGAACGGAACTCCACCCGCAGGTGGCTCCAGCTACGTGCACTGCCGCCCACCGCCGAGGGCGAGCACTTGCGCCGGGTGCGCGAGAGCAGCGTGCGGTCCCGCGACAGCAGGCCGATCAGCGCCTCGGAGAGCGTGGTCTTGCCGAAGCCGTTCTCCATGCTGATGGCGCTCGACTGGCCGCGCAGGTCGAGCAGCAGGTGACGCATCTTGGCGTCCCAGGGCGAGGCCACGTCGCCGTGCTTGTTGAGCAGGTTGGCGACCTCGATGCGGTTGATCACGCTCATGCCTGGGTCTCCTCGTGCTCGTCGATGTCGGCCTCGTACGCGTCTTCATCCCGATAGCGGCCCTGGGCACGCCCCTGAGCCAACGCCTGCAGGTGGCCGAGCTGATGGATGCCGATCTGCTCGCTCTCCAGCGCCCCGAGCAGGGTCTGCTGCCACACCTCGCCGACGCTCTCCTCGGCGCCGGCACTCGCTTCGGCGTCGCGCAGGCCTTCGAGCAGGCCGGCGCGCACCTGCAGGTCGATGAAGGCACGCACCCGACGGCTGATGTCCTCGCCGCGCTCCTCCAGCAGCACGCGGCTGCTCTCCGGCGCCTCTTCGCCCAGGCTGCGCAGCGTCTCCAGCTGGTCGCGCATCAGCTCGACCAGCTCGGCTCCGGCGAAGGTGGCCTCCTGGTAGCGGCTGACGTCGGAGAGCGCGCGGTTGTAACGGGTGTAGAGCAGCGTGTGCATCAGCAGCCACAGCTGCAGGTACCACTGGGCCAGCTCGGCGCGGCTCTCCTGGCGCAGCTTGAGCGCCTCGAACACCGGCTCGCGGGTGTAGAGCGGCGGCTGCTCCAGCTCCGGGTCGGGCAGCAGCGCGTAGTAGCGCGAACCGGGCGCGATGCCGGGGTAGTCGCCGGACTCGAAGGCCTTGAGCCTCAGCCCCTGCCCGGCCAGGAAGTCGCGCAGCGCCTCGCGCTCGGCCTCGCTGGCGTCATCGATCAGCGCGCAGACGTCGCGCTCGGAGAGCTGGCCCTCGCGGGCGGCGCGGCGCTTGCGCCCGCCGCCCGGGGTGCGTTCGGCGCTGCGGTAGCGCAGCAGGTAGGCGACCACTTCGCCCATCTCGGTCATGTTCATACTGGCTCGTCCTGATCGATGCGCGATATGTCGTTAGGCGCGGCAGCGGGCGCCTGCAAGGAATGCGGCGCGGCGGCGGGCGCCTGTAAGGAATGCGGCGCGGTCCCGGGCGCCTGCAAGGAGTTCGGTGCGGCCCCGGGCGCCTGCAAGGAGTTCGGCGCGGTCCCGGGCGCCTGTAGAGAGAAGAAGCCGAGAGAGGGGGTCACAGCCCCCTCGATGCGGCGGCCGTCGTCGAGTTCGAGCTCGAACGGCGTCGCGTCGATACCCACCGTCAGCCCCGGGGCCAGCAGTTCGGTATCGACGAAGGTGTTGAGCAGTTGGGCCAGGCAGTCGCCCTCCTCGAAGCGGTGCCAGCCCTCGGTCAGCGCCTCGGGCAGCGACAGCGGTGCGCGTCTGAGGCGCTGGCGCAGCGCCGGCCCGCGCGCTTCGAGGAAGCGTGCCAGCAGCGGGTCCTCGGGGGCGGCGTCGCGCGCCTCGTCGAACACCAGCGCCACCGGGCTGACGTCGGCGCGACGACTCTCGAGCAGCGGCACCAGCGGCGCCAAACGCGGGAAGGTGGCCTGCACGTGCAGCGGCATCATGCGCGCCACCACCGCATCGCGCAGCGCACCTGCGGGCGGCGCCTCGAGCAGCTGGCGCGCCATGTCCTGGAAGTCGATCACGCCCATGGCCTGGATGCGTCCCTCGGCGATGTCGGCAAGCAGCTCCGAGAGCCGCCGCGAGAGGTTCTCGATGGCGGTGAGCACGCGGCCGATGGCGCCGGAGAGCACGCGCAGGTCCCAGTCGTCGGACTGCGCCTCGCGCCAGCTCTCGAAGCGCTCCATCAGGCGCGGCGTGGCGAGCTGGGCGCGGGCGTCGAGCAGGGTCTGCTGAATGTTGGTCAGAGCGTTGTGGTAGTGGCGCTCGTTGTCGAGCAGGGCGGAAAGCTTGCCCTCGCGAGTGGGGTTCTCGCGCACCCGGCGCAGCTCCTGGGTCAGCGCGCGGATGGCCAGCAGGATCTGGTTGGTGATGTCGGGAATACGGGCGAAATCGCCCCGCGCCAGCGCCGCCAGCACCTTGGCGGCGTCGTACTCGGAGTAGAGCAGGTCCTCGACCTGGCTGGCCAGGGTCACCGCCTGGCGACCGCTCGGGGTGAGGCGCACCTGGCCGGTCTGGCCCTGCTTCTCGATCAGCGCGGTGCGCTTGGTGCTGCGCCGGCTGCGCTCCTCTGCCGTCGCGTCGTCGCCCGTCGTCGGCGATGACGATGGCTGACGAAAGTGGATCTCGCTGGGGGTGGAGAGCAGATTGATGACGAAGCTCAGGTCGTCGTGGGGCAGCCCCGGGTACACCTCGCGCAGGTGATTGAGGCAGCGGCTCTGCGAGACGAAGGCGCTGTTGGTGGCGAAGTCCTCGTCGAGCAGGTAGTCGAGCAGCAGGCAGCCGAGGTCGAGCCAGTAGCCGTCGCGCAGGCCGCGACGCTGCTCCTGGCTCACCTGAACGAAGGGAGAGCCGGGCTCGTGGGCGCTGTCGTGCAGGTCGATCAGCCGCGTCGTGGCGATCAGCAGCTTGCTCCAGGCGGTCATGGGGTCTTCCCTGCGGGCGAAGAAAAGAGGGGCATTATGCCAAGCTCGGCCCCTCGGGTCATGGCGCCAGTGGCCACAGTTTTACACGTTGCCTGCCTAGGTCCTGCCGCGGCTCTCTCCCGTGGTCACGCCGCCGGCGATCAGGTGCGCCACGCGCAGCGGTTCGGGCACGCTGCCATGGGGCGTAGTGGCACGTATCGCGGCGACCGCCTCCTCTGCGCTCAACCCCACGCGCTGAACGTAGACGCCTGCCAGCGGCTCCATCTCCCCGAGACGCTCGACCAGCGCCCATTTGCGGGCACCGCCGGGAATGCGCTCGAGCAGGGCCCGGCGCATGGCACCCTGGCGCGGCGCCCGACGCGCCACCACCAGTACCGGCAGACCCAGCTCGGCGTGCAGGTGCTGCACGTCGATCACGTTGAAACCGGCCAAGGCAACGCCCTGCAGCATGATCAGTTGCAAGTGCGCAGCAAACCGCGAGTGGCCGACCAGACGAATCAGTTCCCGTGTACTGTTGACGCCATCCCGGCGCACCCTGCCGGAAAGCACCCCCTCCAGGCGCAGCCCCGAGAACACCGTGCCGACAATGGCCACGTCGCCGCGATGCCCGCGTGGGAACGGACAATCGTCGAAACCGACGATATGCGAGAATGTTCGCCCGGTGGTCGTCATGGCCTCCGCCTTTCGCATAAGCGCAACGCAAAACAACTGAGCAGGGAGTGCCCACGTGATCGATCAGACGTTACAGCAGGTCTTCGGCTATGACGACTTCCGCCCCGGCCAGCGCCCGGTCATCGAAGCGATAACCGCCGGCCGTTCGGCGGCGGCGATCTTTCCCACCGGCTCGGGCAAGTCGCTGTGCTATCAGCTGCCGGCCCTGCACCTGCCCCACCTGACACTGGTGATCTCGCCGCTACTGGCGCTGATGCAGGATCAGCTGGCCTTCCTGGCGCGCCACGGCATCGCCGCCGCCAGCATCGACTCGGGCCAGAGCCGCGAGGAAACGGCGGCAGTGATGGAAGGCGTCAAGCGCGGCGAGATCCGCATCCTCATGGTCTCGGTGGAGCGGCTCAAGAACGAGCGCTTCCGCGCCTTCATCCGCCGCGTGCCGATCTCGCTGTTGGTCGTGGACGAAGCCCACTGCATCTCGGAGTGGGGCCATAATTTCCGCCCCGATTACCTCAAGCTACCCCACTACCGCCACGAGTTCGGCATCCCCCAGGTACTGCTGCTGACCGCAACGGCCACGCCGCGGGTAATCGCCGACATGCGCGAGCGCTTCGGCATCGCCGAGGGCGACGTCACCGCCACCGGCTTCTACCGCCCCAACCTCAACCTGGAAGTGGCGCCGGTACCTGCCGAGACCCGGGCGCGTCGCCTGGTCGAGTGGCTCAGGCCCAGGCTGGGCAGCGAACCGCCCCAGCCCACCATCGTCTACGTCACCCTGCAGCAGACCGCCGAGCGTCTGGCCGCCTACCTGAGCAAGGCGGGTTTCGTTGCCACCGCCTACCACGCCGGGCTCGACGCCGAGACCCGCGAGCGCATCCAGCGCAACTTCATGGAAGGCCATACGCCCTGCATCGTCGCCACCATCGCCTTCGGCATGGGCATCGACAAGGCCGACATCCGTAACGTGGTGCACTTCGACCTGCCCAAGTCGGTGGAGAACTACAGCCAGGAGATCGGCCGTGCCGGCCGCGATGGCCAGCCCTCCGATTGCTTGATGCTGGCCGGGCGCGATCACGTCAACGTGCTGGAGAACTTCGTCTACGGCGACACCCCGGAGCTTCACGGCATCCGCAAGGTGATCGACGAGCTGATCGAGGCGGCCGGCAGCGCACGCCAATGGGAGCTGGTGCTCAACTCGCTCTCCCAGCACAGCAACATTCGCCCGCTGCCGCTCAAGACGCTGCTGGTGCAACTCGAACTGCGTGGCTACATCGCGCCGCGCTACAGCTACTTCGCCGAGTACCGCTTCCGCCTGCACGACGAACCCGAAGTGCTGGTATCGCGCTTCCAGGGCGAACGCAGCGCCTTCGTTCAGGCGATTGTCGACGCCTCGCAGCGTGCCCGCACCTGGTTCAACCTCGACTTCGCGGCCCTCGAACGGCTAGGCGAGGAGCGCGGCCTCAACGTCGAGCGCGCCCGCGTGCTCACCGCGCTGGACTATTTCGTCGCCCAGGGCTGGATGGTGCTCGAAAGCAAGCAGATGACCGAGGTCTATGAGGTGCTGCGCGGCGACATCGACGCCGCGGCCCTGAGCGAAGAGCTGCACGCCTATTTCCACGACAAAGAGCGGGCCGAGGTCGAACGTCTGCACGCCATGCTGGCGTTGTTCGAGAGCGAAGCCTGCCTGAGCCGCCGGCTTTCCGAATGGTTCGGCGACACCCGGGCGCCGGAGCGCTGTGGCCACTGCTCGGCCTGCCGCGGCGCCATTGCCAACCTGCCCGAACCCGAACCGCTCGAGCCCATAACACGCGAGACCGTCGCACGGCTCGCGGGCGAGCTGGCGCAACAGCTGGCAGCCAGCGACGAACCTCATCCCGTCACGCCGGACCTGCTGGCGCGCTTCCTTTGCGGCCTGACCAGCCCCCTGCTCACCCGGCTCAAGGCGCGCCGCCTGGCGGGCTTCGGCGCGCTGGAAGCCTACCGTTACGCCGAGGTCAGGGAGCTGGCCTCTCGCACGACGCTGGTCGAGGGTCAGGCGTCACCCGCACCGATACCGTAATGGCGCAGCTTGTTGGCAATGGTGGTGTGCGAGACCCCGAGCCGCTTGGCCAGTTGGCGGCTCGAGGGATACTGCGGATAAAGCGAGGCCAGGATACGACGCTCCACGTCGCCCATGATGTCGGCGAGCGAGCCGTCGAGATCGATGCCCGAGAGTCCCGGCGTCTCGCCCACGTCCGGCAGACGCAGATGAGCGGGCTCGATGGCGTCGCCCTCGCACAGCGACACCGCCTGGAACAGCACGTTCTCGAACTGGCGCACGTTGCCGGGCCAGTGATAGGTGGAGAGCCTGGCCAGTGCCGCCGGTGACAGCGACGGCATGCGACAGCCGATCTGACGCGCGGCGCGATCGATGAAATGCAGCGCCATGGCCTCGATGCCGTCGAGACAGTCGCGCAGCGGCGGCACCGCCAGCGACAGCACGTTGAGCCGATGATAGAGATCCTGACGGAAGTGGCCTTCGGCGCAGAGCCGGGGCAGGTCCTGCTGGGTGGCACAGATCACCCGCACGTCGAGATAGGTCTCCTCGTCGCTGCCCACCCGGCGAAAGCCGCCGTCCTGCAGGAAACGCAGCAGCTTGACCTGCAGCCGCGGGCTCATCTCGCCCACCTCGTCGAGGAAGATGGTGCCGCCTGCGGTCATCTCCAGCAGCCCGAGCTTGCCCTCGGGCCGCGCCCCCTCGAAGGCACCCGGCGCATAGCCGAACAGCTCCGTCTCGGCCATCGATTCCGGCAGGCCGGCGCAGTTGAGTGCCATGAACGGCGACTGACCGCGGGCGCTGGCCAGATGGCAGGCCCGCGCCAGCAGCTCCTTGCCGGTACCGGTCTCGCCGTGGATCAGCAGCGGCGCGTCCAGCGGCGCCATGCGCCGCGCCTCGCGGATCAGCGCGGCCAGCCGGGGGCTGGCCTGGAACAGCGCATCGAAACCACGCAGCTCCTGGCGTTGCACCTGGTAGATGCGCTCGCCGATCCGGTCGGCGCTGTGCAGGGTCACCACCGCGCCGGCCAGGGAAGCCACGTCGTCGTGGTGCTCGCGGTGCAGCGGCGCGATGTCGGCGAGGAAGGTCGCATCGCGCAGCTTGATGCGCAGGCCGTTGACCCGCGCATTGTTGCGCCGCACCAGCGCCGGCAGATCCACGTCGGGCAGGTAGCGGTTGAGCGACAGCCCCGGCACCTCGTCGATGCGCACCCCGAGCAGCTGGCCCGCCGCCCGGTTGGCGGCCACCACGTGCCCCTCCATGTCGATCGACATCACCGGATCGGAGAGCGACGACAGCAGCGCATCGAGCTCGAGATGACGTCGCTCGCTGGGCATCAGGCTGACCCGGCGCACCCCGAACACCCCCGGTATCGCCTCGAGCACCGGCTTCAGCGTGGCCAGCTGTGCATTGAGCAGATTGGGGATGTGCAGATAGATGGCGTTGCCATGCTCACCGCCCACCTCGCCCCGCGCCACGTTGAGGCCGTAGTCGACGAAGTGGGACACGATATCGCGCAGGATGCCGATGCGGTTCTGGCAGTGAAACCTCAATCTCATGGCGCTGGTGCCTCCGGGCGCGAAAAAGTACGTCAAGCCGACGTGACTCGCCTGTAAAGATAACGTGACACCCGAGACGGTACAAACCTCGACACTGCTGAAGCTGACGATATGGGAAGACGCCCCGGCACCAACTGTCACGATTTCTTTACGATCAAGCCTCATTTCCCTTCGAAAAAGCCATCCGCAGCCTGACAGGCAAGGCGCATACCGGCCCTAGACTCGAGTCAAAGGTTCGCCACACAAACACAAGATTTCAGCCGACCGGAGTGCCCCATGACGTCATCCAATCCGCATCTGAGCGATGTCGCCAGCAAGACCGGATACCGCGCCCGTCTGCCCGACGAGAATGGCTACATCGACTGGCCGGAACAGGACAACGCCACCTGGCAGACCCTGATGCAACGCCAGCTCGGCATGCTCGAAGGGCGCGTCTGCCAGGAGTACCTCGACGGCCTGGAGCGCCTCGCCCTGCCCGAGGACCGCATCCCCCAGCTCGCCGACATCGACCGCGTGCTGCAGGCGGCCACCGGCTGGCAAACCGCCCAGGTACCGGCGCTGATCCCGTTCGACACCTTCTTCAAGCTGCTCGCCAACCGGCGCTTCCCGGTGGCCACCTTCATCCGTACGCCGGAAGAGCTCGACTACCTCAAGGAGCCGGACATCTTCCACGAGATCTTCGGCCACTGCCCGATGCTCACCAACCCGGCCTTCGCCGAGTTCACCGCTACCTACGGCCGCCTGGGTCTCGCAGCCGAGCCCAAGGAGCGGGTCTACCTGGCGCGCCTGTACTGGATGACGGTGGAGTTCGGCCTGGTGGATACCCCGGCCGGCCGGCGCATCTACGGCGGCGGCATCATCTCCTCGCCCAAGGAGACCCTGCACGCGCTGTCGGATACGCCTGAGCATCTGCCGTTCGACCCCATCGAGGCGCTGCGCACCCCGTACCGCATCGACATCCTGCAGCCGCTCTACTACGTACTGGACGATCTCACGACCCTGCACGACCTTTCCCAGCAGGACATCATGGCCATGGTGCACCGGGCCATGGAGCTGGGCCTGCACGAACCGCGCTTCGAGCCGGCCCCGAAGGCAGCCAAGGCGTAAGCCTGAACGCAAGCGACGACACCCATACCAACAAACCCTGACGAGGAGCGACCATGACCCAACTTTCCGAACAGCAGTGCGAAGCATGCAGCTGGGACGCACCCCATGTCACCGACGACGAACTCGAGACGCTCAGGCGCGACATCCCCGAGTGGGAGATGGTGGAGCGCGACGGCATCAAGCAGCTCGAGCGCGTGTTCAAGTTCCGCAACTTCAAGCAGGCACTGGCCTTCACCAATCGGGTCGGCGAGATTGCCGAGGAAGCCGGCCACCACCCCGCCCTGCTCACCGAATGGGGCAAGGTCACCGTGACCTGGTGGTCTCATGAAATGAAAGGCCTGCACAAGAACGACTTCATCCTGGCGGCACGCACCGACAAGGTCGCCGAGCAGCACTGAACGATTCACGAGGGCCGGCGCAGCCGTCCGGGCTGCCCGGCTCACAAGGTTTCGGGTCGATGTCGCCCAAAACTTATCGGCATTGTCTTACGTAGCAAATGGCGATATGCCTCTCTCGCTACCGCCCCGATCTCGATTAGGTTGAAAAGCGACACCGTTACGGTGTCGTTACATGAACCATACGAGAGAAAAATATGAAAAGGATCCTTCAAGGTGCACTGCTGGCACTCCTGCTGAGCTTCGCCTCACTCGCTGCAGCTCAGGACGTCGCTCCGATCAACGTCAACACCGCCGATGCCGAGCTGCTTACCGAACTGCCGGGGGTCGGCCCGAGCCGGGCCCAGGCGATCGTCGAGTATCGCGAAGCCAACGGCAACTTCGAGAGTGCCGACGACCTCACGCAGGTCAGCGGTATCGGCCAGGCCACAGTGGACAAGTTCCGCGATCAGGTCACGTTCTGAGGCAAGCCCTGCCTCTGGATGGGTCACACGCAGCGAGGCCGGCAAATGCCGGCCTCGCTGTCGTTCTGGCAGGGTAACGTTCTGGCGTATTACAAGCGCAGGCCGCCATCGCATTCGATCACGCGTCCGGTGAAGTAGTCGTTCTCGATGATGAACGCCACGCTCTGGGCGATGTGGTCCGGGTTGCCGAGACGCTTGAGCGGCACGCCTGCGGTCAGCTTCTCCAGCATGTCCTCACGCATCGAGGCGGTCATGTCGGTCTCGATGAAGCCCGGCGCCACCGCGCCCACGCGAATGGCGTAGCGCGCCAGCTCCTTGGCCCAGGTGGTGGTCAGCGCTACCACGGCGGCCTTGGCCGCGGCGTAGTTGCTCTGCCCCATGTTGCCCGCCCGGGAGATGCTGGAGATGTTGACGATCACCCCGTCGTGCCCCGCCTCGATCATCTGCGCTGCGGCTTCGCGCCCGCACAGGAACACACCGGTGAGATTGACGTCGATGACCGACTGCCACTGCTCCAGCGACATGGTCTTCTCGACCTTGCCGTCCTTCGCCTTGACCAGCAGCGCATCGCGCAGAATGCCGGCGTTGTTGACGAGACCACTGACCGGTCCCAGGCGGGCCGCCACGTCACCGAAGGCGCGCTTCACCGAGGCCTCGTCAGCCACGTTGACCTGAAACGCTTCCGCCTCGATCCCTTCTGCATGCAACGCGGAGACGGCCTTGTCCAAGGCATCCGTGTCCATGTCCAGCAACGCCACCTGGGCGCCCTGATGTCCGAGACGATGCGCCATGGCAAAACCAAGGCCACGGGCACCGCCCGTGATGGCGATCACGCTCTTGTCCAGTTTCATTCGCTGTCCCTTGTCAGAGGTATGAGTTCTTGGGCTCACTGCCCCATCAGGCGGCCGAGCCGTTCTTCTTGCCTTACCCCTCTATTCGGCACTTCAGGGCACCGACTTGAGGCTGAAAGGACTTTTTGTGCATTGCAGCATAAAGGATGACGACCGCGGATGCCAAGGGGGCCCTACGCTTGCGCTTGAATTCCACTCGAGCATCCCCATCTAGCACTGAACGACATCCTCGGAGCCGACATGCCGCTACTGCTCTTCTTCTCGCTGTTCACCCTACTCGACTTCGTCGTCCTGTTCTCCGTCGGCAGCCAGATCGGCCTGCTGCCCACTCTGCTTCTGGTACTGGCCACCGGCTTCACCGGTCTCTACCTGATCCGGCAGCAGGGTACCGCCACGCTGCTGCGCGCCCGCGAGCGCATGGCTCAGGGCGAGCTGCCCTCCAGCGAACTGCTCACCGGCGCCGCTCTCATCTTCGGTGGCGCGCTGATGCTCGCCCCGGGCTTCCTGTCCGATGCACTCGGCCTGCTCTGTGTGATGCCCGGTGCACGACGCCTGCTGGCCCGGCTGCTGGCGCTGCTCAATCTGCGCTGGCTCGCCACCGTCACCCGCCAGACCTCGAGCGCAGCGCCGCACGATGAAACGCCACGCGATGCGGGGTGGCAGCACCACGGGCACGAAGCCGAACGGCAGCGCCACGATGAGCAGGGGCAACCGCTGGAAGGCGAGTTCATCAGCCGCGACGAACCGCGCCGTTGACAGCCGCCCAGCGTTCCACGCGTCGCGAATTTTTTTTATTGCTGGCCCTTGAAAGGGATTTGCCCGGCCCCATTTCTCGGTCAGCACAAGGCTACGGTGCCGAGCGGAGCTCGGTGCCTTTGACAAGGAAGGCGTCCTCGCCTCCCCTTCCAGACCTTCTGGAAGTGAATGACGAACCGCCATGTCCATGCATGGCACCACAGACCATCAGGAGAACGTGAGCAATGAACATCCGTCCCTTGCACGATCGCGTCGTCATCCGTCGCGTTGAAGAAGAGCAAAAAACCGCTGGCGGCATCGTGCTTCCGGGCAACGCCCAGGAAAAGCCGACTCGTGGCGAAGTGCTCGCCGTCGGTAACGGCCGGATTCTCGACAACGGCGATGTTCGCCCGCTGGACGTCAAGGTCGGCGACACCGTGATTTTCAAGGATGGCTTTGGCGTCGAGAAGCAGAAGATCGATGGCGAGGAAGTCCTGATCATGAGCGAGTCCGACATTCTCGCCGTGGTCGAAGGCTGAGCCGACGACCCTTACTCCGTTCCCATAAGACGTTCACGAACTCACAGGAAGTAACGAAAAATGGCAGCGAAACAAGTCAAATTCTCCGATGACGCCCGCAAGCGCATGGCCCGTGGCGTTGACATCCTGGCCAACGCCGTCAAGGCCACCCTGGGTCCGAAGGGCCGCAACGTGGTACTGGAGAAGTCCTTCGGCGCTCCGACCGTGACCAAGGACGGCGTCTCCGTGGCCAAGGAGATCGAGCTGAAGGACAAGTTCGAGAACATGGGCGCGCAGATGGTCAAGGAAGTCGCTTCCAAGACCTCCGACGTCGCCGGTGACGGCACCACCACCGCCACCGTGCTGGCTCAGTCCATCGTTACCGAGGGCATGAAGGGCGTGACCGCCGGCATGAACCCGATGGACCTGAAGCGCGGCATCGACCAGGCCGTCATCGCTGCGGTCAAGGAAATCGAAGCGCTGGCCGTGCCCTGCACCGACTCCAAGGCCATCGCCCAGGTCGGCACCATCTCCGCCAACGGCGACAAGCGCATCGGTGAGATCATCGCCGAAGCGATGGAGAAGGTCGGCAAGGAAGGCGTCATCACCGTCGACGAAGGTCGCGGCTTCGAGGACGAGCTGGAAGTGGTCGAAGGCATGCAGTTCGACCGCGGCTACCTGTCGCCCTACTTCGTGACCAACCAGGACACCATGGCGGTCGAGCTGGAAGACCCCTACCTGTTGCTGGTCGACAAGAAGATCTCCAACATTCGCGAACTGCTGCCGGTGCTGGAAGCCGTCGCCAAGTCCGGCAAGCCGCTGGCGATCATCGCCGAGGACATCGAAGGCGAGGCCCTGGCCACCCTGGTGGTCAACAACATGCGCGGCATCGTCAAGGTTGCGGCTGCCAAGGCGCCCGGCTTCGGCGACCGTCGCAAGGCCATGCTGCAGGACATCGCCATCCTGACCAACGGCACCGTGATCTCCGAGGAAGTGGGTCTGACCCTGGAGCAGGCCAACCTGGATCACCTGGGCAGCGCCAAGCGCATCACCATGTCCAAGGAGAACACCACCATCATCGACGGCGCCGGTAACGAGGGCGACATCGAAGCCCGCGTCAACCAGATCCGCGCGCAGATCGAAGAAACTTCTTCCGACTACGACCGCGAGAAGCTGCAGGAGCGCGTCGCCAAGCTGGCCGGCGGCGTTGCCGTCATCCGCGTCGGTGCCGCTACCGAAGTCGAGATGAAGGAGAAGAAGGCCCGCGTCGAAGACGCCCTGCACTCCACTCGCGCTGCGGTCGAGGAAGGCGTGGTGCCTGGCGGCGGTACCGCCCTGGTGCGCGTGCTGACCAAGATCAAGGACCTCAAGGGTGAGAACGAGGACCAGACCCACGGTATCGCCATCGCGCTGCGCGCCATGGAGTCTCCGCTGCGTCAGATCGTCACCAACGCCGGTCAGGAAGCTTCCGTGATCCTCAACGAGGTGAAGGCTGGCCAGGGCAACTTCGGCTACAACGCCCAGACCGGCGAGTTCGGCGACCTGTTCGAAATGGGCGTGCTGGACCCGGCCAAGGTAACCCGTACCGCGCTGCAGTCCGCCGGCTCCGTGGCAGGCCTCATGATCACCACCGAGTGCATGATCGCCGACGACCCGGAAGAGAAGGAAGGCGGCCCGGACATGGGCGGCATGGGCGGAATGGGTGGCATGGGCGGCATGATGTAAGCCGGCCCTGACCCGAGCCCCTCGCAAGCCCCGCCATCGTGCGGGGCTTGTGCTTTTTGGGCTACCATCACGCTTTTCCCAACAAGCAAGCCGACCCATGCTCGCCAATATTCGTATCGTTCTCGTCCAGACCTATCACCCCGGCAACATCGGCGCCTCGGCGCGGGCCATGAAGACCATGGGCCTGACGAATCTGGTGCTGGTCAATCCGCGCTGCTTTCCCGATGCCGAGGCGTCGCGGCTGGCTGCAGGCGCCGAGGACGTGGTCGACCGTGCCCGAGTGGTGGCCTCGCTGGAAGAGGCGGTATCCGACTGCGTACAGGTGGTGGGGGCCAGCGCCCGGCTGCGCAGCTTGCCGCTGCCCCACTTCGACGAGCCCGAGGCGATGGCCCGCGAGCTGGTGGCAAATGCGGTGGGCGACCCGGTGGCCCTGGTGTTCGGCCGCGAGCGCTTCGGCCTGACCAACGACGAGATCCGGCTGTGCAGCCATCAGGTCAGCATCCCCGCCAATCCGGACTACGGCATCCTCAATCTCTCCCAGGCGGTACAGGTGCTCGCCTACGAAACGTTCAAGGCCTGGCGCCTGCGGCCAGAGAGCGAGTATCGCCCGCCGCGCCCTGCCGAGGAGGGTCAGCCGACCCGCGAGCAGATGGCGCATTTCCAGGAGCACTTGAGCCGGGTGATGCAGGCCAGCGGTTTTTTGACCCAGCCCCACGCTCGCACCGAGGCCCAGCTGCAGGCCCTGTTCGCCCGGGCTCAGCCCAGCCGCAAGGAGCTGTCGCTGCTGCGGGGCCTGCTGCGCTCACTGGAAGAATCCGCCACGGACGACTAGGCTTCGAAATGCCCTGTCACGGAACCTTCTTTTCCTCGTTACGGCACTGTCATCGCCGCCGTGAGACAAAGGGCGTGATCCCATGAGGGGATCGGGCAATGGACACTGTCGAAGGCACGACACGGACGCGAGCAAGGAAGCGGAACGGGATGCGGCATCGAATATGCCCAGGGAGACATGCGCCACGAGGCTACTTGCCCGTGGCGCTCTTTCTTTTATGACGCTCGACGCGCTTTCATGACCCTCGGCGCGCAGTTACGACTCTCGGGGCTCCGCCACGACCTCCGGCTCGCCGACCTGCAGCGACTCCCAGCCGGGCACTCCCTCACGGATTCGCTGCGAGAAATCGGGCGCACGGTGCACCTGCCGCGCCCGCTCGTCGATCCGGCCGCTTGCCTCCAGCTCGGGAAGCGAATGGCCGGGCCACAGCCCGCCCACCTTGAAGGCATAGCCCGGCAGCCGGTCGGTGACCAACAGACGGTAATCGAACGGCAGGCGTGCGCCGATGCCGCGCGCCATGTCGAAGATCAGCGTGGTGCAATTGGCCGTGATGGTGTTGTAGAAACGCGGCGACTCGACCAGGGCATTGGCCTCGTCGACGTAGGCCAGCAGCAGCGAGCGCATCGCCCTGCGCGACATGTGCAGGCGATAGATCGAGACCCGCTCGCCGCGCACCTTGGTGCGCAGCCCTACCGCATCGCGCTCGTCGGCGGCGACGATGGCAAGCTCGTACTGGCGGAAGAAACCGCCGATCTCGGAGAAGCGCTCGCCCTTCAGGCGCCGTACCTCCACGGAGAAAAGCACGAAGTTCTCACCTTCGAAGCCGAAAGAGATCATCACATGGGCAACGCCGGGGCGCCCCCAGCTGGAGACGATCATGTCCACCGAGTCGAGCCGCTCGAGATCGTAGCTGCGCTCTTCCCAGTGCTCGTCCGCCTCGTCCCGGGTGTGCCAGTCGAAATCGCGCACGTGATGCAGCGTCAGGCGATCGCCGCACACCTCCCCCGTGGCCAGATGCACCACGTCCGCCGACCAGGGTCGATCATGGGTGGGCTCCAGACGGAACCACCAGGTCAGCAGCGCCGCCATCAACAGCAGCAAGACGACGCTTGCCGGCCAGAACCCCTGAGCACCGAGCATGACCAGCACCAGTGCAACCAGGCTCCACCCTGTTACCGCCAGACGCCGCCGGTTCGGTGTACCGGGCAGTCGGAACCACAGCGCAGCTGCGCCCCATATAGCCGCCAACGCCAGTACGGTATGGGCGGCAATACCTACTATCAGCTGAGCCATTTCATTCCACTTCTTCCGAGGTGGGGCCATATTAGCAGCCTGCGCAAGGCCATGCCCGTCTCGCCGTGGATCGCAGCAATGCGCGCGGGGGTCACATCGACGTCAACCAGACGCCGTAGTTCGCCAGGCCGTCTTCCAGCTCGCCGCGGGTGACCTGCCGATAGAGCTGCTGCAGCTGCGCCGTCACGGAGTTGACGTCGATGGGCTGCCCCGGCAATGGTGCGCCGGCTCGGGCACCGATGTGGCGCCCGTCGAGCTCACGCAGCGGCAGGATCTCGGCGGCCGTGCCGGTGACGAAGGCCTCGTCGGCGGTATACAGCTCGTCGCGGGTGATACGGCGTTCGCGCACCTCGAGCCCGAGCACCTCGCGGGCCAAGTGAATCACGCTGTCGCGGGTGATGCCCTGCAGGCAGGAGGTCACTTCCGGCGTATGCAGCGCTCCGTCGCGCAGCAGGAAGACGTTGGCGGCGGATGCCTCGGCCACGTAGCCCTCGGGGTCGAGCATGATCGCCTCGTCGAACCCCGCCTTGACGGCGGTGTTGAGCGCCAGGATGGAGTTGACGTAATGGCCGTTGGTCTTGGCCCGGCACAGGCTGATGTTGACGTGGTGGCGAGCCCAGGAGGAGGTCAGCGCCCGCAGCCCCAGGGTGGCGGCTTCGGACGAAACGTAATCGCCCAGATCCCAGGCGGCGATCATGACGTGCACCGAAAGGCCCTTGGCGCGCAGCCCCAGCCCTTCGGCACCGAAGAACACGGTCGGCTTGAGATAGGCATTGCGCAATTCGTTGCGCACCAGGCATTGACGCTGCGCCTCGATCAGCACCTCTTCATCGAAGGCCACGGGAATGTCCAGCGCGTGGGCACTGTCGAGCAGCCGGCGGGTATGCTCGGCGACCCGAAACAGGTGGGTGCCGTGGGCTCCCGCATAGGCCCGCACGCCCTCGAAGCAGCCCATACCGTAGTGCAGGGTGTGGGTGAGCAGGTGCGTCTTGGCGTCGCGCCAGGGCAGCCACTCGCCGTCCAGCCAGATCCAGCCGTCGCGATCGTATAACGGGGTCATGTCGTCCTCGTCGTTCCAACGCGCTGCCACCCCTCTCGCCAGCTGTCGATCAGCGCGCGCTGATGGGGTTGCAGCGACTGGTAGGCCCAGGCGGCGATCTCGTCGTTCTGCGGATCGGGTACCGCAATGCGGCTACCCGACAGGGCTTGCAGCACCGCATGACCGCACAGCGGCACGTAGCCCTCGGAATAGCCGCCCTCATGAATCATCACCAGCTTGCCGCCGCCGATACGCTCGGCCAAGGCCTTCAGTTGCTGCGTCATGGCAGCGAAGGCCGAGCTGTTGAGCATCATCTTGCCCAGCGGGTCCTTGCCACAGGCATCGTAGCCGCAGGCCACCACGATCAGATCGGGGGCGAAGCCACCGATGGCGGGCAGCACCAATTCCTGCATGGCATAGCGATAGGCACCGATGCCGCTGCCGGGCGGCATCGGCAGGTTGAGGTTGGCACCTAGGCCCGCGCCCTCGCCCAGCTCACCGAAGTCGCCGGTGTCGAGCGGATAGTTGCCGGCCTGGTGGATCGACACCGTCAGCACGTCGGGGTCGTCGTAGAACGCCGCCTGCTGCCCGTTGCCGTGGTGCACGTCCCAGTCGAGAATCGCCACGCGCCGAACCAGACCCAGCGCCCTGGCCCGCATCACCGCCACGGGAATGTTGCCGAGCAGGCAGAAGCCGCGCCCGCGGTCGGCCTCGGCATGATGTCCCGGCGGGCGACACAGGGCGTAGGCATTGGGCAACTCACCGCCAGCAACTGCCTCCACCGCAGCGATCGCCAGGCCGGCCGACTGACGGGCCGCCGCCAGGCTGCCCGGCGTGTACGGGGCACACTCCCCGGCGTCACCGCCGTGAGTCCTGTCGCCCTCTTCGAGTTCATCCAGATAGCGCCCGGTGTGGAATCGCGCCAGGTCCTCGCGACTGGCAGGCGGCGCCTTGCGCACGTCGAGCTCGTCGATCAGCCCCGAGACTTCGAGCAGGTTCTTCAGCCGACGCTTGCTCTCGGGGCTTTCGGAAGCGGGCTGCGGCTGCAGGAACTCTCCCGGCGCCGAGAACACGCCGATGGCACCGGGGTCATGCCAGAAGCAGCGCTCGTGCCAGAAGAAACCGGTTCTGCGCCCTTCGCTCATGGCCGCTTCTCCAGTTGCTCCCAGACCTCGATGGCAGCCGCCAGATCCTCGAGCGAAGCCCCCACCGACTTGAACAGCGTGATCGCATCGGGACTTGTACGCCCCGGCTTCTCCCCTTTGAGCAGCTCCGCCAGGTCGGCGGCGATGTCGTCGAAGGAGAACGCCCCTTCCGCAATGGCCTGGTGCAGGTCGCCGGCCTCGCCCCTGGCCCCGGCGTAGGTGTCGACGAACACCTGAGAGCGACGCACACACTCGGCGTCGGTTTCACGCATGCTGGGGCGAAAGGCGCCGATCAGGTCGAGGTGCGTGCCGGGAGTGAGCCACTCGCCGCGGATCAATGGCTCGCTGGAGAGCGTCACGCAGCTGATCACATCGGCCTCGCGAGCAGCGGCAGCGAGATCCTCCACCGCCTCGCAGTCGAAGCGCTCGGCGTACTCAGCCGCTACCTGGCGCGCCTTCTCCACGCTGCGCCCCCACACGCGCACGCGCCGAATGGGGCGCACCGCGGCGTGTGCCTCGATCACCATCGGGGCCAGCTTGCCGGTGCCCACCACCAGCAGCGACTGGGCGTCTTCGCGGGCCAGCTCGCGGGCCGCCAGCGCAGAGGCCGCCGCCGTGCGCCGCCGGGTCAGTTCGCTGCCCTCGAGACAGGCCAGCGGGCGGCCATGGGCCCCCTCGCTGAGAAAATAGACGCCGGCGATGGCCGGCAGGCCATGCTCGGCATTCTGCGGGAAGACGTTGACCATCTTCACGCCAATGTAGCCGGCCCGTTCCCAGGCCGGCATCAACAGCATGGTGGCTTCGCCATCCGGCCGATGCATGGCGTGATGATGACGCGGCGGCGCCTCGACTCCTTCACGGAAGGTCAGCGCCAATCGCTCGATCAGCGCCTCCCAGGGCAGCGCGGCGGCTACCTCATCGGCGGTGACGACGCGCATGTCAGGCCTCCGGCAGCGCCGCGATCACCATGATCTCGACTTTCCACTCGGGCTTGGCCAGCTTGGCCTCCAACGCGGCGCGAACCGGCGGACGCCCCGGCACCACCCAGGCTTCCCAGGCGGCGTTCATCTGGTCGAATTCGGCCATGTCGGTCACCCACACCTGGGCCGAGATGAGATGCTCCTTGGAGCTGCCGGCCTGAGCCAGCAGCTCGTCGATGCGCGCCAGTACCTGCTCGGTCTGGCCGCGCATGTCGGCAGTGGCATCGCTCGGCACCTGGCCGGCCAGATAGACGGTACCGTTGTGCACGGCGATCTGGCTCATGCGGGCGTTGCTCTCATGGTATTGCACGGACATGTCGTTCTCTCTTGCAAAAGGTGATGGGAATGAAGCTGCCGATCATGGCATGGCTACGAGGCGACGTCAGCCACCCATGAAGCCATCCATGAAGGCGGCAAGGTTATTGCCGAGGTGTTCGGTCGGGTAGCCACCCTCCTGAACCAGGACGACGGGCAGTCTCATGCGGCCGAGACGACGCCCCACCGCGGTGAAATCCTGCGTGTCGAGGGTCATGCCGGCCAGCGGATCGTCACGATGCGCATCGAGCCCCAGCGCCACGACCACCGCCTCGGGGCGGAAGGCTTCCAGCCTGGCAATCAGGATCTCCAGCGCCTCGAGGAACGCCGCCCCGTCGCAGCCCAACGGCAGCGGCAGGTTGACGTTGGCGCCCAGGCCTTCGCCCATGCCCTCCTCGTTGGCGCCGCCCCAGAAGAAAGGATAGAAGTCGCTCGGATCCACGTGCAGCGAGCCTGTCCAGACATCGCCCCTGTAATAGAAGATGTCCTGAGTGCCGTTGCCGTGGTGCAGGTCGACATCCAGTATCGCCACCCGCGCGAAGTGCTCGCGCAGCACCGTTGCCGCCAACGCCGAGTTGTTGAGGAAGCAGAATCCTCCGGCCCGATCGGGCCCGGCGTGGTGGCCGGGGGGACGACACAGCGCATAGGTGGTGCCATGGCCTTCCAGCAGCGCCTCGGCAGCTGCCTGGGCCGTGGCCGCGCTGGCCAGTATGCCGCGGAAACTGTCGGCGCCGATGGGGCACGCCATGTCGTGCAGATGCCAGCCCGCCTGACCCACCGGGTGGCGGGGATAGTGATGTCCGCCGCCGCAGGGGTGGATGTTGGGCATCACCAGCTCGGAAGCACCGGGCAGCTCGCGCCAGCGGGCATGAATGGTCTCGAGGAAGCTCAGATAGCGCGGCGTGTGAATCTTCTCCAGACGGCTGCGCAGCCGCGGGCTGTCGACGTCCTCCGGCTCGTGCAGTGCCAGACCGGTGGCCTCGATACCCCTGGCCAGCAGCTCGGCACGCACCGGGCCCTCAGGAGACGCGGTGATCTTGCCGCGCAGCAGGAAGGAGCCCGGTGCGTGCAGCTCCTGATCGGGGTGGTAGAAGAGCTTCATCTCGGTTCCTCAAGCGAAGCGAGTCGATAGTTCTTCTACCCTACCCTGCCGGGCGGCATCGTGAAACCATCCGGTTACTTCAGCAGCGCCCCTTCTTGGCCTGCCCGGGCGGGCAGAAGCCGCCGCGACGATGATCGCGGTAGCGTCGATCGTGGTAGTAATAGTGCCGCTCCACGTAGCGATCGCGGTGGCGGTAGCGGTGCTTGTCGCCGTGATAGTGGCGATGCGAGCCATCGACCACCACCAGTGGCTCGGGGGTGATGCGTGCCGGCGAATAGCTGCAGCCGGCCAGCGCCAGCAGCATGGGCAGAACGGCCAGGGTGAGCAGACGCGGGAGCAGTTTCATGACTTTTACCTCGCTGGCAAAGCGGAAGATGCCCCTTCGTTTCCCGTACGGAGTCGTCGTGTTTCGGTTCGAGCGCGACTCTCTATGTGGTACTGCATCTATGTGGTACTGCATCTATGTGGTACTGCATCTACGTGGTACTGCCTGTTGGATACCGCCTGTTTTGACAAACACCGCCTGAGTGGCCGAGGAGCGGCTTCAGCAGCGCCCCTTCTTGGCCTGCCCGGGCGGGCAGAAGCGGCCGCCGTGATGCCCACCGCGATTGTCGTCGATGACGATCAACGGTTCCGACTTGATGCGTGCCGGCTGGTAGCTGCAGCCGGCCATCAGCATGGCGGCAAGGACGACCAGTAAAGTAAATGACAAGCGCCGTGACATGGTGATTCTCCAAGTTGACGAACAGTGTTCATGATAGCGAAGTACAGCGCTGTTACACATGTGGCGCAGCGGCTACAAGGAAGTCGCCAAATGGCGACATTGCCAGCCCCTCGATAACGCGCGATAGTGCATGCTCGTTAGCCTGCAAACGGGACACACCATGGACGCCCTCCGCCGCCACTCGCTGCTGCTGATCCTGCTCGGCAGCCTGGTCATCTCGCTGGCCATGGGGCTACGCCATGGGTTTGGTCTGTTTCTGGAGCCCATGAGCAGCGATCTGGGCTGGGGGCGTGAGGTATTCGCCTTTGCCCTGGCGCTGCAGAACCTGATCTGGGGCTTTGCCCAACCCTTCACCGGCGCGCTGGCGGATCGCTACGGTGCCGCCCGGGTGGTGGTCATCGGCGGTGCGCTCTATGCCCTGGGTCTGCTGTTCATGGGGATTTCCGAGTCGGCGCTGGGGATGTCGCTCTCCGCCGGGCTGCTGATCGGCCTGGGGCTTTCGGGCACCACCTTCTCGGTGATCCTGGGCGCCGTGGGCCGTGCCGTGGCCCCGGAGAAGCGCAGCATGGCCATGGGTATCGTCAGCGCGGCGGGCTCGTTCGGCCAGTTCGCCATGCTGCCCGGCACTTTGGGGCTGCTCGGCTGGCTGGGCTGGTCGGCCGCGCTGCTGGCCATGGGCGCCCTGGCAGCGATGATGGTGCCGC
Organism: Billgrantia desiderata; assembly: GCF_900108215.1. Classification (NCBI taxonomy): domain Bacteria; kingdom Pseudomonadati; phylum Pseudomonadota; class Gammaproteobacteria; order Oceanospirillales; family Halomonadaceae; genus Billgrantia; species Billgrantia desiderata. The sequence goes on from NZ_FNVC01000016.1 coordinate 31,515, forward strand.
TCGGCGCCATGCTGAAGGACCGCCCCTCCGCGCGCCTGGCCACGGACCTCTCACTGCGCGGGGCGCTGGACGAAGCCGCCGGCCATCGCGGCTTCTGGCTGCTCTGCCTGGGCTTCTTCGTGTGCGGCTTTCAGGTGGTGTTCATCGGCGTGCATCTGCCCGGCTATCTGTTCGACAACGGCCTGGCGCTGCACGTCGGCAGCACGGTGCTGGCCCTGGTGGGGCTGTTCAACATCTTCGGTACCTACGCCGCCGGCTGGCTCGGCGGAATCTACTCCAAGCCGCGCCTGCTCAGCTGGCTCTACCTGACCCGCGGCGCGGTGATCGCCGCCTTCGTGTTCCTGCCGCTGAGCCCCGCCAGCGCCTACCTGTTCGGCATCGCCATCGGCCTGCTGTGGCTCTCCACCGTGCCGCTGACCAACGGCATCGTGGCCGCGGTGTTCGGCGTACGCCATCTCTCCATGCTCGGCGGCATCGTCTTCCTGTTCCACCAGGTCGGCTCGTTCACCGGCGTATGGCTGGGCGGCATGCTCTACGATCTGCACGGCGACTATGATGTGGTATGGAAGCTTGCCATTCTGCTCTCGGTGATCGCCGCCCTGCTGCACTGGTTCATCAGCGAGGCCCCCATCGAGCGCAACGCTCCTCGCGAGGCTCAGGCATGAAGCGTTACCCCTTGGTGAAACTTGCCGCTCTGATCGTCCTGGCCGGTGCCCTGGCACTGGTCTGGTGGGGCTGGCAAACCGCCGATGCGTCGCTGCTGCTGCTCGGCGTGCGGCTGTGCTGAACCTGCCAATCCCCCTTCCCCACCCGCCTCACGCTTCGCTCGTCACCTGAGACAACGCCCAGGCGGTATCGCTGGTGAAGTCGATCTCGTTGATGTGCTCGGCCAGGAAGTCGAGCAATGCCCGCACGGCGGGCAGCACGCCCCGCCGCGAGGGGAAGACCGCATGCAGCACGCCACCCCTCGGCTCCCAGCCGGGTATCGCGTCGACGAGACGTCCCGCCTTCAAGTCGTTGCCGGCGACAAGCAAAGCCAGCTTGACCACTCCCAGCCCGGCCAACGCGGCCTGATGAAGCGTCTCGGCGTTGTCGGTGACCAGCCGCGGATGATGACGAATCTGCGCCGTCGCCCCCTCGGGGCCGTCCAGCACCCAGTCGTGCTGTCTGCCCACCTGATCGAAGTCGAGGCTGGGCAACCCGGCCAGATCGCCCGGCGCTTGCGGCCTCGGCCATGCTTCGAACAGGGCGGGGGCGGCCACCAGGCGCTGAGGGCTGCGCGACAGCACCTTCATCGACAGATCGCTGTCCTCGAGCGGCGGAAAACGCACGCGGATGGCCATGTCGAAACCTTCCCTTATCACGTCCACCCTGCGGCTGGTGGCCTCCACCTGCACCTCCACGTCGGGACACTGGGCCATGAAGCGCACCAGCAGCGGGGTGATCAGATAGTGCAGCAGGCTCGGCGGGCAGCTCAGCCGCACCGTACCCCGCGGTAGCGCCAGGTTACGCTGAATCAGCTCCTCGGCGGCCTCCGCCTCCACCAGCATCGCCGCGCAGTGGCGGTAATAAGCCTGGCCCAGCTCGGTGACCGAGAGATGGCGCGTGGAGCGATGAATCAACCGGGCACCCAGTCGCTCCTCGAGTTGTGCGATGCGTCGGCTCAGCTTCGATTTGGGAATGCCGAGGGCGCGCCCGGCCGGGGCAAAGCCACCATGGTCCACCACCTGGACGAAGTAGTAGAGGTCGTTGAGGTCCTGCATATCGTTCCGCCCTTGTTGTCCTATTCATGGAACGCTGAGTGTGAATTATACCCTCTACTGCCCCTTCCGTTCTCCTCATAAGCTTCCTGTATCGGGCAAAGGCCCAATCCATGCAGGAGCCAGACCATGAAGAAGATCCAAGGCATCTACGGCGCCCCTCGCGGCCACTGGGTCGGCGACGGCTTCCCCGTACGCTCGCTGTTCAGCTATGACCGCCACGGCGCCGATCACCTGAGCCCCTTCCTGCTGCTTGACCATGCCGGCCCGCATGACTTCCCGCCGGCAAGCCGGCCGCGCGGCGTCGGCGCTCACCCGCACCGTGGCTTCGAGACCGTGACCCTGGTCTACAAGGGCGAACTGGAGCATCGCGACTCCACCGGCAGCGGCGGTCGCATCGGCGAGGGTGACGTGCAGTGGATGACCGCCGGAGCCGGCATCGTTCACGAGGAGTTTCACTCCAGCGACTTCACCGCGCAGGGCGGCACCCTGGAAATGGTGCAGCTGTGGGTCAACCTGCCGGCCGAGCACAAGTCGGCCCCCGCGGCCTACCAGACCCTGCTCGACGCCGACATTCCACGCGTCGCGCTGCCTGACCGCGCCGGCGAGCTACGGGTGGTCGCCGGCAAGTACCGCGGCCACGAAGGGCCGGCTCATACCTTCAGCCCGATCGAGGTGTGGGATCTGCGGTTGTCGGCAGGCGGCGAAACGAGCCTGCAAGTCCCCGAAGGGCACACCACGCTGCTGGTGGTGCTCGAAGGGACGGTACAGGTCAACGGCGACGCCGTGGTGCGTGATGCCGGCCTGGTGTGCTTCGAGCGCCAGGGCGACGAGATACGGCTTGAAGCCAACAACGACGCCAAGCTGCTGCTGCTCGCCGGAGCCCCCTTGGGCGAGCCGGTGGTGGGGTACGGCCCCTTCGTGATGAACAGCGAAGCCGAGATACATCAAGCCTTCGCCGATTTCCAGGCCGGCAAGTTCGGTCGCCTGGAGGGTTAGCGGCACCGCCGCGCCCAACCGCGCCCGGCTCCCTGACCGGGCGCACTCTCCCAACCCCTCCCTCAACCCAAGAGGAAAGACGCCATGTCCTTTACCTACAACCGACTCGACAAGGACGATGTGGCCCTGCTGATGGTCGATCATCAGTCCGGTCTGCTCTCGCTGGTGCGCGACTTCAGCCCAGACGATTTCAAGAACAACGTGCTGGCCCTGGCCGACATCGCCAAGTTCTTCGGGATCCCCACCATCCTCACCACCAGCTTCGAGGACGGCCCCAACGGGCCGATGGTGCCGGAACTGAAGGAGATGTTCCCCGACGCACCCTACTTCGCCCGCCCCGGACAGATCAACGCCTGGGACAACGAAGAGTTTGTGGCGGCGATCAAGGCCACCGGCAAGAAGCAGCTGCTGATCGCCGGCGTGGTGACCGAGGTATGCGTGGCCTTCCCGGTACTCTCGGCCCTGGAAGAAGGCTATGAGGTATTCGTCGTCACCGACGCTTCCGGCACCTTCAACCAGACCACCCGGGACGCCGCCTGGGACCGCATGTCCCAAGCCGGTGCTCAGCTGATGACCTGGTTCGGAGTGGGTTGCGAGCTGCACCGCGACTGGCGCAACGACATCGAGGGCTTCGGCGGCCTGCTGGCCGGCCACCTGCCCGCCTACGCCAACCTGATCCAGAGCTACACCGCCCAGAAGCGCTAATGGGCCGGGCCCGGCACCTGCCGGGCCCAACCCCATTCACCACGCACTTCGGCCTGCCCAGGAGGCGTCATGTCCACTCACCAACTCAAACCCACCGACCACTGCGACGGGGCGACCATCCAGATCCACCACCGCGTGCGGCCCGGGGCCGCGGATCGCTACGAGACCTGGCTGCGCCAGATCATCGAGGCCGCCGGACGCTTCCCCGGCCATCAGGGGGTGCACATCCTGCGTCCTCCCGAAGGTCATCACGACTACGAGATCGCCGTGCGCTTCGCCAGCGACGACGACGCCCGACGCTGGCGGGAGTCGGCCGAACGCCGTGAACTCATGGCGACCATTCAGGGAGACCTGCAACAGGCCGAGCGGGTGGAGATCGTCAGCGGCATCGACTACTGGTTCACCCCCCCCACCCCCGCCAGCAGGCAGCCAACGCGCTGGAAACAGTGGCTGGTGACCACCTCGGTGATCTGGCCGCTGACCATCATCGTACCGCTGCTGTGGCAACCGCTGTTCGGCCTGCTGCCGCTACTCGACACCTGGGGGATTCGTCACGGGCTGATCGCCGCCACCATCGTCGCGCTGGTGGTCTACGTGGTCATGCCCCGGGTGGTGAAACTAGTAGCGCCCTGGCTGTTCCGTTGAGTCATGAGCCTCCTCTCTCAGGCAGGGCGAACGGCCAGAGCCTATGCTGAAACGAGCGCCTTCCGTCCTGCCCACTTCATCCTTCCGGGAAAACGACAATGAGCAATCTCGTCAACGAAGCCGATCTCTCCTCCTCCCTGGATTGCCCCATCGTCGACGGTAAACGCCAGGTGCAGCATGTCGCACCGCGTACCGCCGACGTGGGCGGCATCCCCGTCAACCGCGTGCTGCCTTCGCGCCATCGCCGCCTGATCGGCGCCTGGTGCTTCCTCGACCATGCCGGCCCGGCGGTGTTCAAAGGCGACTCACGCGGTTTGCGTGTCGGCCCCCACCCGCACATCGGCCTGCAGACCTTCACCTGGATGATCGAGGGGGAAGTGCTGCATCGTGACAGTCTGGGCAACGAGCAGGTGATTCGCCCCGGCCAGGTCAACCTGATGACGGCGGGTCGCGGAATCAGTCACACCGAGGAGTCGGTACCCGGCGAGTCGCACCTGCATGCCGCCCAGCTCTGGATCGCCCTGCCCGAAGCCCATCGTCGCACCGACCCGCGCTTCGACCACTATCCGACACTGCCGCAGTGGCGCGAAGGCGACGTCGAGATGACCCTGCTCACCGGGGAGTTCGGCGGCCACCGCGCACCGACGCTGGCCTTTTCGCCGCTGGTGGGTCTGGATCTGGCGGCCTCGTCGGGCGGCGCGCTGGAGCTGCTGCTACGTGAGGAGTTCGAGTACGGCCTGCTGCCGCTGGAAGGCGAACTCGCGATCGCAGGCGAACGCTTCGCCACCAACGAGCTGGCTTACCTTGGGCGCGGACGCCGCGACGTCACCATCGAACTGCCGGCAGGTGGACGTGCGATCCTGGTGGGCGGCGAACCGCTGGGCGAGGAGATCCTGATCTGGTGGAACTTCGTCGGTCACAGCAAGGCCGAGATCATCGAGGCCCAGCGCGACTGGGAAGCCGGCAGCGAGCGCTTCGGCAGCATTCCCCAGTTCGATGGCAAGCGCCTGGAGCCGCCGCCGCTGCCCTGGCAGGCCTGAAGACGGCTTCCCCTCCCCGCCACCTGAAGAGAGGCACTCATGACCACCTATACGCCACCGCGCATACTGGTCTTCGCCGGCAGCGCCAGAGAGAACTCTTTCAACAAGCGCCTCGCCCGCCTGGCGGCCGAGCGAGTCGAACATGTCGGCGGCCTGGCCACCTTCATCGACCTGCGCGACTACCCGATGCCGCTCTACGACGGCGATCTGGAAAATCGCGAAGGGCTCCCTGCCAACGCGCGCAGCCTCCAGGCCCTGCTTGCCGAGCATCAGGGGCTGCTGCTCGCCTCACCGGAGTACAACGGCTTCATTACCCCGCTGATGAAGAACACGCTCGACTGGATGTCCCGTTCGGACGGAGAGAACAGCGGTCTGGCCCTGTTCGCCGACCAGGTGGCCGCGGTGGTTTCCGCCTCGCCGGGGGCGTTCGGCGGCATGCGCAGCCTCGCCCTGCTCCGCCAGCTGCTGGGCAATCTCGGCGTGACCGTGCTGCCCAATCCGCTGGCGATACCCCGCGCCGCCCAGGCCTTCGGTGAAGCCGGTGAGCTGACGGACGAGAGCCAGCGGGAGCGCCTCGACGCCCTCTGCCGGCGCCTGGTGACGACACTGGCCAAGCTGCAAGCGACAAGTCCCCTCGACGGTGGGTGAGCGGTAAGCGCTCAAATCCCCAACCACAGACGAAAAAGGCGTCCATGCCGACCGGCATGGACGCCTTTGATCACTGCCCAAGCTCGCCCTTCACATATAGAACTTGGGTAGCTTGCGGGCAGCACGCTTGTGCTTGGCCTTCTTGGCGCGCAGCGGAACATCCCAGATGGTCAGAAAGCGCTCGGTGGCGGGGGCCGCTTCGCTGTCGACGGCGTTGAGGTCACGACGGCTCGGCAGCGGCAGATCCCAGATAGTGGGGAAACGCAGTGTATTCATGATCTCTCACGGTTCTCGGAACCGCCTCCGTTACGTTTGTGGAAGCATTTTTCATATTATCCACGTCATTAGACTTTAGTTCAACCCTTGTTCGGTTTCCTCCCCTGACCCGACATGCAATCGCAGCTGAAGTCGTTATACTGCAATGCAACATGAACCACGCAGGAGCTGTCATGGCCAAGGAAGAACGCAAGCACATCGATCTCGCCCTGCAGGGCGGCGGCTCACACGGCGCCCTGACCTGGGGCGTGCTCGACCGCCTGCTGGAAGAGGAGCGGCTGGAGATCGACGGCGTGAGCGGTACCAGTGCAGGAGCGATGAATGCCGTGGTGCTGGCCGATGGATTGCACCGCGGCGGGCGTGAGGGCGCGCGCCAGGCACTGCACGATTTCTGGCGTGGCGTCAGCGATGCGGCGCGCTTCTCGCCCATCCAACCGACACCGTGGGACCAGTTGATGGGCAACAGCAGCCTGGACAACTCGCCCAGCTATCTGCTGTTCGAAAGCCTCACCCAGCTCATCGCCCCGGCGAAGCTAAACCCGATGAAGCTCAATCCGCTGCGCGACCTGGTGGGTAAGCTGGTCGACTTCGAACGGGTGAATGCCTGTCGCAAGACCAAGGTGTACGTCACCGCCACCAACGTCAGAACCGGCCGCGCCAAGGTCTTCTCTCAGCCCGAGATCACGGTGGATACCGTGATGGCCTCGGCCTGCCTGCCGTTCATGTTCCCGGCGGTTGAAATCGACGGCGAGGCCTACTGGGACGGCGGCTACAGCGGCAACCCGGCACTGTTCCCGCTGGTGGATGACATGGACTGTCAGGACCTGGTGGTGGTACAGGTCAACCCGCTGGTGCGTCAACGCCTTCCGGACAGTGCCCGGGACATCATCAACCGCATCAACGAGATCACCTTCAATACCAGCCTGATCAAGGAGCTGCGCAGCATTCAGCTGTTGCAGCAATTGATCGACGCCGAAGGGCTCGAAGTGGAGCGTTACCGCTCCATGCGACTGCACCTGATCCATGCCGAGCAGGAGGTGGAAAAGCTCTCCGCCTCGAGCAAGCTCAACGCCCAGTGGGATTTCGTCTCGCGCCTCTATCGCCAGGGCCGCGGCTGGGCCGACCTGTGGCTGCAGGAGAACTTCGACAAGCTGGGTCAGTGCTCCACCTTCGATCTCAATGCCGTGTTCAGCGATACCTTCCGCCCGCTCGCGCGCCCCAGCGGCACGAGCCAGGACGTCGACGCGGCTGAACTGGACAAGCCCAGCGCCGAGGAGCCCAGCGCCAGGCCATCTAACGACAAGCCGCCCAATGACAAGCGGCCCGCCGACGAGGCGAGCAGTCGCAAGGGCTCCATGACAAGGAAGAAGAGCGGTAAGGGAGACAAGTCATGAGCGGCATCCTGGCCATCGTCGTTGCGCTGGTCCTGTTGATGTACCTGGCCTACCGCGGCCTGAGCCTGCTGATCCTGGCCCCGGCGCTGGCTGCCCTGGTGGCGCTGGTGTCGGTGGACACCCCGCTGCTGGCCAGCTACACCCAGGTGTTCATGGGCTCGGCCGGGGGCTTCATCGTCCAGTACTTCCCGCTGTTCCTGCTGGGGGCGATCTTCGGCAAGCTGATGGAGGACTCCGGCAGCGCCGAGGTGCTGGCCGGCGCCATCGTCGAACGCCTGGGCGAGAGCCGGGCGATTCTCGCCGTGGTGCTCTCCTGCGCGGTGATGACCTACGGCGGCGTGTCGCTGTTCGTGGTGGCCTTCGCCGTGTTTCCCATTGCCGCGGCGCTGTTTCGCAAGGCCGACCTGCCCAAGCGGCTGGTTCCCGGCACCATCGCTCTGGGCGCTTTCACCTTCACCATGACCGCCCTGCCCGGCACCCCGGCCATCCAGAACGCCATCCCGATGCCGTTCTTCGGCACCTCGCCCTTCGCCGCACCGGGGCTCGGCATCATGACCGGGCTGATCATGCTGAGCCTGGGCCAGGCCTGGCTCACCTACCGCGCCCGGCAGGCCCGGGCAGCGGGCGAAGGCTACGGCGAGCATGACAGCGAGCCCACGCCTCCCGATCACCTGCGCGAGCGCGCCGCCGGCGAAGGCTTCGACCTGGCCGAGGTTCAGCCCCAGCCACGCAGCGGGCTGCCCAGCCTGCCCCTGGCACTGCTACCCATCGTGCTGGTAATCGCGCTGAACCTGCTGTTCACCGTTGTGGTCATCCCGGCCATGGACACCGGCTACCTGGCGGATCCGGTCTACGGCGCCACCAGTATCGAATCGGTGCGCGGCGTGTGGTCGGTGATCGCCGCCCTGGTGCTCTCCATCCTCGTGCTGATCGCGCTCAACTGGCCGCGGCTGCAGCAGCTGACCGCCTCGCTGGACAGCGGCGCCAACGCCTCGCTGCTGCCGATCTTCAACACCGCGAGCCTGGTCGGCTTCGGCTCGGTGATCGCCTCGCTGGCGGCCTTCGATGCCATCAGCGCCTGGGTGACCACCGCCGGCGGCGACAATCCGCTGATCTCGCTGGCCATCGCCGTAAACCTGCTGGCCGGCATGACCGGTTCCGCCTCCGGCGGCATGAGCATCGCGCTCTCCACCCTCGGCGACACCTACCTGGCCATGGGTCAGGCGGCCGGCATCTCGCCCGATCTGCTGCACCGGGTCACCGCCGTGGCCACCGGCGGGCTGGACGCCCTGCCCCACAACGGCGCGGTGATCACGCTGCTCTCGATCTGCGGCTTGACTCACCGCCAGGCCTATCTGGACATCGCCGCGGTGGCCGTGGTGGGGCCGATCATCTCGCTGATCCTGTTGATCGTGGTGGGCTCGCTGGTGGGCTCGTTTTAACGACTCGTTCTGAACGGTCTGTGCCAGCCCGTGCGCCCGACTCAGGCGGAGCGCACGGGGGGTTCCCGCCTCTTGCGGCGGGCCAGCGCACCGCTACCGACCAGCATGCCCAGGGTGATCACGCCTGCCGCCAAGGCCAACAGCGGCGTGGCCTCGGCGTAGCCGGCCACGATCAGCACCAGTGTGGAGAGTAGCGGCGTGGCATAGGCCAATAGCCCGAGCAGGTGCAGGTCGCCGTGCTTGACGCCGATGTCCCAGGTGAAGAAGGCACTGCCCACCGGCCCCAGCCCCAGCCCGACCACGCCCAGCCACTCGATGCCCTGGGGCCAGCGCGTTGCCTCGAACAGGCCGTGGCAGACGAAGGCCAGCAGCGCCGTGACCAGACAGAAGCCACCCACGGCGCTGGTCGGCACCGCCTTCTTGGTTCGCGACAGCACCGAATAGCCACTCCACACCAGGGCACAGGCGAAGGCCGCCCCATAGCCCAGTACGCTGCCGCCCGCGCCCAGGTCGCCGCCGATCAACAGCGCCGCCCCGGCAAAGCCCATCAGCCCGCCCAGTACATGCCTGGGCAGCAGCCGCTCCCCAGGCAGCAGGCCGACGAACAGCACGATCAGCAGCGGCCACAGGTAGCTGATCAGCCCCGCATTGGCCGGCGGTGCATTCTGCTGGGCGATGAAGTAGAGCGCGTGATAGCCGAACAGCCCGCCCACTCCCAGCGCCCACACAGAAGGCGCCTGACGTAGCGGCGCCGTGAACGACTCACGCCGCCACAGGCTCCAGGCCAGAAAACACAGGAAGGCAATACCGAAGGCCAGCCCGGTGAGCAGGAACGGCGGTATCGGCCCGGAGAGCTGCGTCAGGGTGGCGAGCAATGCCCAGTTGAGAATGGTGGTGGCCCCGATGGCCGTGGCCTGATGGCGGGAGAGCGATAACATTGCGCAAGCCTCGTCAACAACGTCGAGGCTCGAGCATGCCCTTCAGGCCAGGCTGTCGCTTGTCGAATCCTGACTTCTGGCGGCAGCGCGCTTCACCAACGCCAGCCGCCGCCACTCGCTGGGCGAAACCGCATGCCACTGGCGGAAACTCTTGGAAAAATGGGCGCTGTCGGCAAAGCCGCAGGCCTGGGCCACCTCGGTCAGCGAGACGTTGTCGATCAGCAGCCGCTCGCGGGCCAGCGCCAACCGTTCCCGCACCAGCCATTCGTGGGGCGATTGGCCGGTTAGCGCACGGAACTGGCGGGCGAAGACGGCCTCGGCCAGGTGGCAGCGGCGAGCCATCTCGGCCACGCGCCAGGGGTGCGCCAGGTCGGCGCGCATGGCGGGCAGCAAATCGAGCAGCTTGAGCCGCGGCGGCACCAGGCGACGACCGCCGGCTCCAAGCGCCAGCTCGAGCCAGCGGGCCAGCGCCTGATCGGTGCCGCCTAACCTTTCCCCCTGGGTCACCAGCGGCTCCGGCAAACGCCGCGCCGAACCTTCAAACAAGCCATCCAGAGCCAGCGCCTCGCACCACCCCTCGGGCAGATCGAGCACCAGCACGCGGTTGTCTCCCGGCGCCAGATAATGATGCAGGTCGCCGCTGGCCACCGGGGCCAGCACGCCGCGGGTCACGTGAATGAGCCGCCCTGCCGCTTCCAGCTCCAGGGCGCCATCGAGCCCCAGCAGCAGCTGGTGAAAGCCGTGCCGGTCGCTCAGTTCGCGATCGGGGTAGCTGCGGGTTTCGACGAGGGGGCTGTCCATGACATATCCATCCCGGCACCTAGAACCAGCGCTTGCGCTTGAACCACACCACCATTCCTATTCCGACGGCGATCATCACACCCCACACCATAGGATAGCCCCAGTACCAGCCCAGCTCGGGCATGGCAAAGGGGCTGTCGGGATTCTCGAAATTCATGCCGTACACGCCGACGATGAAGGTCAGCGGCATGAACACGGTGGCGATGATGGTCAGGGTACGCATGCTCTCGTTGAGTCGATTGCTCATGCTGGAGAGGTAGACGTCGAGCAGGCTGGCCGTCATGTCGCGATAGCTCTCCACCAGGTCGATGACCTGCACGGTATGGTCGTAGATGTCGCGCATCCAGAGTCGCGTGTCTGGTGTGAAGAGATCGTCGTGATCGCGCAACAGCTGGTTGATCACCTCGCGGGTGGGCCACAGATAGCGGCGCAGCATGATCAGTTCGCGCTTCAGCCCATGCAGGTGCTCCAGGGTCGAGCTGTCGGGGCGGTCGAGAATTTCCACCTCGAGCTCCTCGATACGCTCGCCCACGCTGTCGAGCACCGGGAAGGCGTGGTCGACGGCGGCGTCGAGCAAACCGTAGAGCAGGTCGTCCGCCTCGCCCAGCGCCCGGCCGCCACGCTCCTTGAGCCGTCGGCGAAAGACGACGAAAGGATCCAGCGCCCCGCCCATGAAGCTGATGATGACGTTGCCACCCATGAACAGCGCCAGTTGATAGAGATGCAGGTCGCCCTCAGCGTCCACTTCCGGAATGCCGAGGAACACCACCAGCGACTCATCGAAGCGCTCCACCTTGGGCCGCTGCCCGCCGTTGAGAATGTCTTCCTGTGCCAGCGGATGCAGCCCCACCCGGTCGCCCAACAGTTCCAGCTCTTCTGCCGTGGGCACGCCCTGCACGTGCAGCCAGCACAGCGGCTCTTGCCCGTCGACACTGGGGGTGGCCTCAGGTGCGACCTCATGGGGCTCGCCCCAGCGCCCCGCTTCACGACGGGCCAGCGTGTACGTGGCCGGCGTCAACAGCGCCGCCTGCTCCAGCGTCAGCTCGCGCAGCGTTCCCGGAGCGGTGCCGGCCGGGTGATAGTGCTTCTTGAACAGTCGGGTCATGGGTTCTGGTCCAGTATCGAGCATGCAACGACCGAAGCAGGATAACGTATCGCATCCTTGGACGGTGGACGAATTCAGCTAAGCTGAACCAGGCAATGCATGGCAGGAAGCGGCCCAAGGAAGGAGAGCGACATGACCATGACGGTGGGCGAGCTTTTCATCGCCCTGGTGCTTATCTCACTGGTGCTGCTGGCCAGCAACGCCATTCGTAACGTCTCTCCCTGGCTGCGGCGACTGTTCCTGCCAAGCTCGGTGATCGGCGGGGCCATCCTGCTGCTGCTCGGCCCCGAGGTGCTGGGCCGCGTCGTTACCGGCCCCTTCGAGGAAGCCGCCGGTCTGTTTCCCGAGTACGTTTTCGAGAGCTGGGCAGCACTGCCCGGCCTGCTGATCAACGTGGTGTTCGCCGCACTCTTCATCGGCCGACCGATTCCCGGACTCCGCACCATCTGGATGCGCGCCGGGCCGCAGGTGGTGGTGGGCCAGACCATGGCCTGGGGCCAGTACGTGGTCGGCCTGACCCTGGCGATTCTCATCCTGGCGCCCGTGTTCGGCATGAATCCCATGGCCGGCGCCCTGATCGAGATCGGCTTCGAGGGCGGCCACGGCACGGCGGCAGGCATGGCGGACACCTTCGCCGAGCTCGGCTTCGAGGAGGGCGCCGACCTGGCATTGGGGCTTGCCACCGTGGGCATCGTCTCCGGTGTGCTGATCGGTACCTTGATGATCAACCTAGCCGCCCGGCGCGGCGTCATCCAACTGGAAAACCCGCAAAAAACCGCCGAAGCCCTGGATGAAGTGAGCATCCAAAGCGACGCCAGCGACCTGCCGCCCACCGAGGAGTACAGCGAGTTCAAGAAGGATCTGGCCCAGGAGGAGGAAACCGCCGACCCGCTGAGCCTGCACCTCGGCCTGGTCGGCATCGCCATCGCCATCGGCTGGCTGATTCTCACGGCCCTGCAATGGATCGAACAGCAGACCTGGGCGCGCAACGATGGCCTGGAGATTCTCGCCCACGTGCCGCTGTTTCCCATCGCCATGATCGGCGGCGTGATCGTGCAGCTGAGCGTGACGCGCTTCGGCCTCGAGCCCCATGTCTCGAGCCGCACCATGGCACGGATCGCCGGCACCGCCCTCGACTTCACCATCGTCGCCGCCCTGGCAACGCTGTCGCTCACTGCCCTGGGCGAGCACTTCATCCCGTTCCTGCTGCTGGCCCTGGCCGGCATCGGCTGGTCGCTGTTCGTGCTGATCGTGATCGCCCCGCGGGTGATCCCCGAGAACTGGTTCGAGCGTGGCATCGGCGACTTCGGCCAATCCATGGGGGTGACCGTCACTGGCCTGCTGCTGATGCGCATGGCCGACCCCAAGAACCGCTCCGGCGCCTTCGAAAGCTTCGGCTACAAGCAGTTGATGTTCGAACCGGTGGTCGGGGGCGGGCTGTTCACCGCGGCATCGCTGCCGCTCATCGCCCAGTTCGGCGCGCCCACCGTGCTTGGCTTCACGCTGATACTCACTGTGGCCTGGCTGATCTTCGGCCTGCTCTACTTCGGCCGCATGGTACCGGAGCGAGGGCGCGGCAGGTGGAAGTGACTCAAGCGCTGGAGCCTGCCGACTGCCTGAGCCATAGTGTCGATGGGCTCCTCACGAGAAGCGGGAAATCATGCTGCCTATCCAAGGAATCGATCATCTGGTGCTGCGCATCAGCGACACCGACGCCATGCTTGCCTTCTACTGCGACGTGCTGGGCTGCACGGTGGAGAAGCGTCAGGAAGAGATCGGCCTGATCCAGCTGCGCGCCGGACGCAGTCTGATCGATCTGGTACCCGTGGCAGGCCAACTGGGACAGCGCGGCGGCGCCGCCCCGAGCCGCGAGGGGCGCAATCTCGATCACTTCTGCCTGCGCCTGGAGCCCTTCGACGAGGTGGCGATTCGCCGACATCTGGCCACGCACGGCATCGAGGCCGGCGAACTCATGCAACGCTACGGCGCCGAGGGCACAGGCCCCTCGCTCTACCTCGAAGACCCCGAAGGCAACACCGTCGAGCTCAAGGGGCCACCCGCCATCTGAACGTCACCGGCCGGGCCTCAGGATTTCGTCTTGCGCTTGCCCGCCTGAGCGCGTAGGGCGGCCTCGAAGGAGCGGCGTGCCCAGGCTGCGGCCAGCTCGCGGTCCTCGAACAGCTCCTCCGGCGCCTGGTAATAGGACATCTGCACCACCCTGCCGCCCTTGTCGTACGCGAACGGCTCGAGCCCCTCGCGCTCGAAGTCGCCCAGGTTGTGCGCATCGACCTTGAGATAGAGCGTATCGTCGGCCACCAGCGCGAACATCAGGCCATCGTGATAGATGCCGTGGCCGCCGAACATGCGCCGCGCGGTGATGGGGCCGAACAGCTCGAACACATCGCGCAGCGAATCGGTGTATTCGCTCACGGCGTCTCCTCCTTCTCCGTAGCGGCCAGCCGTGCAATAGCTCAGTCGCTCACCTACATGAAAAATGCCGGGCGACGTTTCAGCGTTCGAGCCCCTGCACCCATGCCAGCGCCAGAGCCGCCTTGGCCTCGTCATCGAGTCCCAACGACTCCAGCGAGGCCCAGGTGGTGAAAGCCAGGGCATGCTGCAGCGTGATCGTCAGGCGTGAATCCCCGCCCGCCGCGCAGCTTTTGCCAATTTCCTCGCCAACCCCATGCAGATAAGCGCGGAACTCCGCCATGGGCCCCTGGATCGCCGGTACCTTCGGCTCATCGCGATGTGCACCCTGCCACATGCGCTGGGTGCCCCGGTAGTAGCGATAAAAGGCCAGCAGCGCCGCATACACCCGCTCATCGTCGCCTTCGCAGGCCTCCCAGGCAGTTGGTACCGGCGGTGGGTTCAGCTCGAGCCAGTGGCTGGTACACGCCTCGAATACCGCGGTTTCGTCGGGGAAATGACGATAGACGGTCAGGCGCTGGACGCCCGCCCGCTGGGCGATGGCGCTGATGGTCGTGTCGCTTGGCCCGATCTCCTCGTGCAGTGCCATCGCTGCCTCGACAATGCGCAGGCGGGTCTCTTCACGGTCGGCGGCGCGCTTGCGCTGGGTATAACGGCGTGTCTTTGTCATTCAATGAACATACATGTTTACTCAAAGCTTGACAAGCGGCTCCGCCGAGCTTATCACTCTCGATGTGAACAACGGTGTTCACTGAAAACGAGAGCCCAGCGGAGGCCACCATGAGCCACGAAAACAACCCAACGATGCTGCACACCCTCAAGGCCGGGAGCGACTGGCATGTACTGCCCGCCTTCCTGCCATTGCCCGGCATGGGCGGCCTGGCGATCAACGCTTTCCTGCACAAGGGGAGTGAGCCGGTTCTGGTCGACACCGGCCTGGCCGCACTCGGCGACTCGTTCCTCGATGCCCTCGAGGCGGAGATCGACCTCACCGACCTGCGCTGGATCTGGCTGAGCCATACCGATGCCGACCATATCGGCAATCTGTCCCGCATCCTGGAGCGCGCCCCCAAGGCAAGGGTCGTGACCAGTTTCCTCGGCATGGGCAAGATGGGGCTGCTCGGCCTCGACGTCAGTCGCGTGCACCTGCTGGAGCCCGGTGCACGACTCACGCTGGGAGATCGCGAGCTGGTTCCGCTGCGTCCGCCTTACTACGACGCACCGGAAACCCTCGGCTTCTTCGATACTCGCTCGCGAACCCTGTTTGCCGCCGACAGCTTCGGCGCCCTGCTTCCTCAGCCGGCCGAGAGCGTCAGGGAGATTGCGACCTCCACGCTACGGGATGGCCTGGTGGCCTGGTCAGCGATCGATGCTCCCTGGCTGGCCACGGCCGACCGCGCTGCCCTGGGCCGCGCACTGCATGGCCTGGAGCGCCTGGCGCCGACCACGGTACTCTCCGGTCACTTGCCGGTGGCCGAGGGTGGCGTCGAGGAACTTACCGCCATGGTGCACTCCGCCTGGTGTTCTGGCCCCGGCACCGGGATCGATCCGCAGGCGATCGAAACCGTGGCTGAGGCACTGGGCGACGCTATCGGCCTGCCCACGCAAAGCGCCGCGGCCAGCTTGGTGGGCAGTTCGCGGTAGGCGGCATCGGGCTCGGCACCCAGACCGTCAAGAATGCGTGTGAAGAAGGCGCGCCCGGCGACCACGGCGACGATGTCGAATATTTCGTCATCGGCAAGCCCATGGGCGCGCAGTGTTTCGATATCCTCGGCGCCGACCTCCTGAGCGCGGCAGGCCACCTTGGCGGCAAAGGCCATGATGTCGCGCTCGACCGGGTCGGGTGCGCCTTCCTCACCGAGTAGCACGGCCTGGGTGGCCTCCATGCCCACCAGCTCCGAGAGGAACTTGGCATGGGCCAACGAGCAGTAGGAGTTGCCCAGGGCCCGGGCGGCGGCAACGGTCACCAGCTCGTAGCGGCGCGACTCCATGGGGCGGCGGATAGTGGCGATCAGCGTCGCCCAGGCCTTCATCACCTCGGGGCGATGACAGAACAGCCGGGCGTAGTTGGGCAGGTAGCCGAAGTGCGCCTGCTGGCGCTGATACATGGCCTGCACCTCGCCTTCGGCCTGCTCGGGTGGCTTCGTTGCGATATAGCTCATGGCTCTCTCTCCCTCAGGCCGTGGCGGAACGTGGATGCAGCCAGGCCGGCAGCAGCAGCCCGGTGTCGATAATGGCCTCGGCATCAAAGGCGACGCCGCAGGCGGCGAGTCGCCGCCCCAGGCTGCCGTCGTGCCATGCCTCGAACAGCTCGCTGCAGCCGCCGAGGGGCTCGCCACCGATGAAGATCTGCGGGATGGTCGGCGCTCCGCAACGCCGCGCCAGCACCGGGCGCAGGCGCACGCCCATGTCGTCGGTCTGATAGGCGGGTGAATCGAGATCCACGCTCAGGTAGTCGACCCCCAGCCGGGCGAACAGCTTGCGCGCCGCCCAGCAGAACTCGCACCAGGCAAGGGAGAACATCACCACCGGCGCCTGGGCCAGGCACGCCTCCAGGCATCGCTCGGCCTCGACATCGTACGCCGTAGCCACCGGCTGTACGGCCGCCGCTGCGGCAACGGTCGCCGGACGTGGCGCGGGCACATCGAAACGACACCCGGGCGTTGAGCGCGAAAGCGCCAGCTCTTCCTCGTTCATCTCGTCCTCGATGCCCTCGAACAGCGGGGTGGACTGGTAGCGCTCACCGGTGTCGGGCAGCATGCAGACGATATGGCTGCCGGCCGGCGCTCGCCTTGCCACCTCCAGCGCCGCAGCCAGGGTCGCACCGGCGGAAATGCCGACGAAGATGCCCTCCTTGCGGGCCAGCTCTCGGGCCAGCCGCAGCGCCTCATCCCCGGCCACCGGCACGACGTCGTCCACCATGTCGGCGGCTACCGCCTGCTGGGTCAGCGGCGAGATGAAATCGGGGCTCCAGCCCTGCATCAGGTGCGGGCGGAAACGCGGATGACTGACGCCTGCCGGCTGCACTTCGCCGCTGCCAAGCAGCGGGGCGTTGTCGGGCTCGGCAACGACGATTCGAATACGCGGATCGGCCGCCTTGAGCACCCGGGACACGCCCTTGAGCGTGCCACCGGTGCCGAAGCCGCTGACCCAGGCATGAATCGGCTCGCCCTGCATGTCGTCGAGTATTTCCCTTGCCGTGGTGCGACTGTGCACCTCGGCGTTGGCTTCGTTCTCGAACTGGCGGCACAGGAAGTAGCCGTGCCTCTCTGCCAGCTCGATTGCCTTGGCCAGCATGCCGCTGCCCTTCTCGGCGGCCGGCGTCAGTACCACGCGGGCACCGAGGAAACGCAGCAGCCGTCGCCGCTCCAGGCTGAAGCTTTCCGCCATGGTCACCACCAGCGGGTAGCCCTTGCGTGCGCAGACCATGGCCAGGCCGATGCCGGTGTTGCCGCTGGTGGCCTCGATGACCGTCTGGCCCGGGCGCAGGTCGCCGCTGCGCTCGGCCGCTTCGATCACCGCCAGCGCCATACGGTCCTTGACCGAGCCCATGGGATTGAAGGCCTCCACCTTCACGTGCACGTTAACCGTCGGCGGCGCAAGCCGAGCGAGTCGCACCAGCGGAGTGCGGCCGATGGTGTCCAGAATGCTGGCGTAACGGGTCATGATGGGTCTCCTCGGATGGGCATGCCGACAGCTTCGCCCCGTGGCGAGGAAGCCGGCGTGTGAGCCAGCGTGGTTTTTCTGGCGACGTCCTTGAAGACGGAGTTGAAAATGACCGGCCAGCCCGGCGCGATCGGCGACTATACTGCTAGCGTGACAACATCGGGTCCGGACATGAACACGCTGACCCTCAACCTGCTTGGCGATCTCGAAGTCATTCGGGACGGGCAGGTATTGTCGCTGCCGCCTTCCCGCAAGACCCGCGCCCTGCTCGCCTACCTGGCCCGTCATTCACGCCCCCTGAGCCGCGAGCACCTGTGCGATCTGTTGTGGGAGCTTCCCGACGATCCCCGGGGCTCGCTGCGCTGGAGCCTGTCGAAGCTGCGTCGACTGGTGGACACACCAGGTCGGCCACGACTGCGAGCCGACCGGCTCGCCGTGAGCCTGGATACCTCCGACATCGACATCGACGTGGCCGGCCTGCATGCGCTGTGCAACGGCGGCCTGGCAGAGGCCGACATCGAAGCGCTGGAGCATGCTGCCAACCGCTACCGTGGCCCCTTTCTGGAGGGGCTGGAGCTGGACCGCTTTCATGACTTCCACGGCTGGTGCCTGGCCGAACGCGAAGCGGCCATACGCGCCCAGACGACCCTGCTGACGACCCTGGTCGAGCGTCTGGCCGACTCTCCGCAGCATGCCCTGCCCCACGCCCATGCCTGGGTACGCCTGGCGCCCTTCAATGAAACGGCGCGTGCGCAACTGGTGCGTCTGCTGCTGGCGTTGCACCGCCCGCGCGAGGCCGAACAGCAGCTGCAACTGGGCGTGCGGCTCATCCGCGAGGCGGGCCTGCCGCTCAACGGCCAGTTGCTGCGTGCCTGGCGGGAGCCGAAGTCCTCACTGCCTCCCCTGCCGGAGAATGTCGATACCGCGACTCCCCACGCCGCAGGAGCGGTGGGCACGGGGGAAATCCATCCGGACCTGACGGGCGACACCCTGGAAGTGATGCGCTGGGCCGCGCTGTTGGCACCGGATCCCGATTTCACCACCCTGGGCCAGGTCTCGGGTCTCGATACCAATCGCCTCGGTATCGCCCTGGAAGTGGCCGAACGCCATCACTGGCTCTCAAGCGACGCTCGAGGCCTGCGCTTCACGCACAGCGCCATGGCAACCGAGCTTTACGATGCCATTTCCCCGGTACGGCGACAGACCATGCACCGGCGCATCGCCGAATGGCTCGCCGCAAGCCCCCTCAACGACATGCGCCAGGCCAGTCGGCTGGCACACCACGCCCAGGCCAGCGGCGACCTCGACTTGGCAGCCCGGGCCATGATCGAAGCCGGGCGCTTCTGTCTGCGCAACTTCGCCAACGAAGCAGCCCAGCGCTTCGCCCAGCAGGGCCTGGCCCTGACCGATGGCATGACCGGCACCCAGCGTGTCTGTCTCGCCATCGAACTGCACGAGATTCTTTACAGCGCCGCCCCACTGGCGGACTGGGAGGCAGGTGTCGGCGCAGTGGTGGCGCTGGCCGAGCAGGCGCTGGAGCACGGCGCCCTCGCCCATGCCCGGCTCGGCTACCAGCTGGCCAGCCATATCCGTTGGGCTCACGGCCAGTGGAGCGACGCCCATGAGCAGACTCTCCAGGCGGAGCGCGCAACCCGCTGCGGCGATGACCGCGAGCAGGTCATCGCCATGGCGGAAACCGCGCGCTGTCTGGCCATGCTGGAGCGCGACCTTGGCCAGGCGGCCGAGCTGCTCGAGCAGGCACGCGAACTGGCCACTCGGCAGCACATCGGCCATCCCGCCATCCCCCTGGCCCAAGGCCTGCTCAGCCTGCATGAGGATCGCTTCGACAAGGCGGCGGGCTACTTTCGCGAGGCTCGCACCCTGTGCAAGGCCATGGGCGACCGACTGGGCGAGTTCCAGGCGCAGGAGTCGCTGCTGCTGATCGACCTGGAGCGCGACGATTACCGCCAGGCCCAAGAGCGCTGCGTCCAGTTGCAGGAACTCGGCAAGCGCCTGCGCGACGGCAGCGAGGCACCTTATGCCGACGCTGCCGCGGCCCTGTGTTCCTATGCCCTCGAGGACGACTCCGCCCCCTTCGGCGTCGCGCTCGTCACCCTGCGCCACGCCGATGCCCGCCATCGCCTGGCCACGCTGCTGCTGCAGGCGGCACGGCTCGATCTCGCTCGCGCTCGAACCGAAACGGCCAGGCAGCGCGCCGGCGAGGCTCTGGAGCATGCCCATGTGCTCGAACGTCGCAGCGAGCAGCTGCTGGCCCACGCCCTGCTGACCGAGTGCGCCCGCCGCCTGGGTGACGAAGACGAACGGCGTGAGCATGCCCAGGCCGCCGAAAGTCTGCTGCAGGAGCCCATTGCGGATTGGGTCAGGCGACGCTGTCACACGCTATTGGAGCAACCTGCCGCCGAGGACGAAGCATGATCGACGTGTTCCTGGAGCGCCGCCTCCCGCGCCCTCTCGGATCGAAGGTGGTGCGTGCCCTGACCCTGGAAGGACAGCCATGCTTCGATCTGCATCGGATCCAATGGCAGGAAAGCCTGCTGGCACGAGATGGGCAACGCCTGGTCTGTCATTTTCAGGCACCCGACGTGGAATCGGCGCGTATCGGCCTGCGCCAGGCTGGGGCCGATGTCAGTTCGCTGTGGGGCGGCACCGTGCATGCTGCACCGGGCCTGAAAGACTCAGAGCTGGCGGAAGGCAACGTGCTGGTCGAACGTCACTTCGCCGCCCCCGTCACCTTCGAGGCGATCCAGGCCCTGGAAAACGCCGGGGCCGCCTGTCTGTCCAACCATCGCGTACGCTTCCTGCGCACTCACTTCTCCCTCGACCGGCAGCGCATGCATTGCCTCTACCAAGCGCCCGATGCCGAATCGGTACGCCTGGCCCAGCATCAGGCCGGCATGCCGGTCAGCAGTATCTGGGCCTTTCAGCGTATCGTACCGGCCGATACCACGGCGCAGCCCTGAAAAAACCACGCCCTCTCCCACGCTGGGTCTCACGTGCCCCACCGAATCTCGTTCCTGACCGCTGACGGTCACCCACGACGAGAAAACAAAGAAGGAGAGCTCCATGCACACCATCACTCAACCGATCGACAACGGCGTCAACGTCACCGCCCTGCTCGGCGCCCGCGAAGCGCTGGCCCAGGCTCCGGCGGCTGCCCGCTTCACCTGGCGCGCTCACTGCGACTGGATTCGCGGCACGCACAGCCAGATCGCCGTCGAGGACTTCCACGGCCTCGGCGAAACCCAGCGGCATCGCTCACGCTTCACCTACCAGGCGGACCATCCCGAAGTGTTCGCCGCCGAAGACCAGGGCCCCACTCCGGTGGAATACGTGCTCGTCGGACTGGCAGCCTGCCTCACCGCCGGCGTTGCCGCCGTAGCCCAGCATCGCGGCATCCAGCTGCGCTCGGTCAAGGCCATGGTGGAGGGCGACATGGACATCCAGGGCATCCTCGGGATGGACCCGGAGGTGCGCAACGGCTTCGACGACATTCGCGTGACGTTCGAGATCGACGCCGACGCCAGCCGCGCGGATATCGAGGCGCTGGTCGCCCAATCGCAGAAGCGTTCGGCCGTGTACGACCTGCTGACCAATCCCACCCACGTGAAGGTCGAGCTGAAATGAAAAGCGTCACCGCCGTTGTCATCGGCGCCGGGCACGCCGGGCTCGCCATGAGCCATCATCTGGCCCGGCACGGCATCGACCATGTGGTGCTGGAACGCGGCGAGGTGGCCAACGCCTGGCGCCACGAACGCTGGGAGTCGTTGCGCCTGCTCACGCCCAACTGGCAGTGCCGCCTGCCCGGGCAGGCCTACACCGGGCCGGAGCCGGAAGGCTTCATGAGCATGCCGGAGCTGATCGCCTTTCTCGACGACTATGCACGGGGCCTTTCGGCCCCGCTGCATACCGCAACCGAGGTGCTCGCGCTGCACCAGGCGGAGGACGGCTACCGGCTCGTCACCAACCGGGGCGAATGGCGCTGCCGCGCGGCGATCATCGCCACCGGCGCCTGCCAGCTCCCCGTCGTGCCTGCCATGGCGGCGGCCCTGCCGCCATGGATCATGAGCCTGACGCCGCACGCCTACCGTCACCCGGGACAGCTGCCAGAAGGCGGCGTGCTGGTGGTAGGCGCCTCGGCCACCGGCGTTCAGCTGGCCGACGAGCTTCAGCGCAGCGGTCGTCCCGTCACGCTGGCCGTGGGGCAGCACCTGCGCCTGCCGCGACGCTACCGCGGCCGTGACATTCAATGGTGGCTGGAGCATGCCGGCCTGCTCGACCAGCGCTTCGACGAGGTGGAAGATCTCGCCCGCGCCCGGCGCCAGCCTTCGCCGCAGCTGCTGGGCAACGCCACGTCCGAGGATCTCGACCTCAACGTCCTGAGCGGGCGTGGCGTTCGCCTGGTGGGGCGTCTGGCCGGCCTTGCCGGCACCCGGCTGCAGTTCTCGGGCTCGCTGGCCGTTCACTGCACCGCGGCGGATCTCAAGTTGTCGCGGCTGCTCGACAACCTGGACGCCTGGGCCATCGCCCATGGCTGGCACGACGCCCTGCCGGCCCCGGAGCGCCCAGCGTCCACCCGGGTGCTGCCGCGGCCCTGCCTGGGCCTAGACCTGGCTGCCGGTGAGATCAAGACGGTGCTCTGGGCCACGGGCTTTCGTCCCGACTTCAGTTGGCTCCAGGTACCGGCGTTCGACGCCCGCGGGCGCCTGCGTCACGAAGGCGGCGTTGTAGCACCCGGCCTCTACGCCATGGGCCTGCCCTTCATGCGAAGGCGCAAGTCGGGCGCCATCCACGGCGCCGATGACGACGCCGCCGAACTCAGCGCCCACCTGGCCGCCTGGCTGGCCAAGGCGAAAACGCACCACGGCAGCCTTGCATGAGCCCCGCAATCGCCAAGCCCCAGCCACTCGGGGTGAGCGGCTGGGGCTTCTCACCATCGACCGCGCCCACTCGGAACAGCGCTGAGCCTCAGGATCCTTTATCATCCACATTCTTCAGACTTAAATCCGGGATGACATGTGAAAGCTCTGGTCATCGAAGACAACCCGAACCTGGCCACCTCCATCGCCACTTTCCTCGGCGAGGCGGGCTTCCAGGTGGAGACCTGCGGCGACGGTCGCAGCGCCGAGCACCTGCTGCAAACGCTCTCCTTCGACTTGATCCTGCTGGACCTAGGCCTGCCCGAGCTGGACGGCATTCATCTATTGCGCCGCCTGCGCAGCCGGCACGACAAGACGCCCGTGCTGATCATCTCGGCGCGGGACGCCCTGGACCAGCGCGTGCTCGGCCTGGAGGAGGGTGCCGACGACTACCTGGCCAAGCCCTTCTCGCTGGTGGAGGTGGTGGCGAGGGCGAAGGCACTGGTGCGTCGGGCGAAGCAGTTCGGCGAGAATAGCCTGCAGTGCGGTGACATCGAGCTGCCTTCCGGCAGCCCGGCCGTACTGGTCGCTGGCCAGCCGGTCACGCTACACCGGCGTGAGCGCGAGGTACTCGAATATCTGCTGATCAATCAGGGGCGCCTGGTGAGCAAGGCGCAGCTGATCGACCGGCTATCGGACCTGGACGATGCCGTCTCCCCCAGCGCCATCGAGACCTACATCTCGCGCCTGCGCAAGAAACTGGGCGATGGCATCCAGCTGCGCACCGTACGCGGCCTCGGCTACCTGCTCGACACCAAGTCCAGCTGACATGACTTCCATTCGCTCCCGCCTGCTGCTGTGGATCGGCCTGCCCTTTACTCTGGTCGGCCTGCTGACCCTCGCCACCAGCTATTACGTGCTCTCCCACCAGATCACCGAGACCTTCGACGACATGCTGCTCAACGCTGCGGAGCGCCTGGAGCGACGCATCTATTCGGTAGACGGCGAGCTGCGCATCAACATGCATTACTTCAGCATCAGCACCCTGGGCAGCCGCGGCGATGGCAAGATCTTCTATCGGATACGCGATGCCGAGGGCAACATGCTGGCGGGCTTCGACGGTCTGGCAGACCCGCCCGGCGACCTCGACGAGCCGCTGTTCTACGACACCCGCTACGCCGGCAATACGCTGCGTGCCGTGGCCACCACCTTCCCCGTGGTGCGCTCCACCCGCAGCGGCCAGATCGAAGTGATCGTGGCCGAATCGACCGAAGCCAGGCAGAACATGATCAACGAGTTTCTGCTCACGCTCTCGGTGTTGATCGCCATCGGCGGCCTGCTGGCCGTGACCATCGCCCTGCTCGCCATTCATCGCGGCCTGGCCCCGCTACGCTCGATCAGCCGCTCGCTGCGCCGCCGTTCGCAGAACGACCTCGAGCCGATCGAAGCCGAAGTGCCCAGGGAAGTCTCGACGCTCGTCGCCAGCATCAATGGCCTGATGATGCGAATGCGCCAGAGCATTCACAACACCCAGCAGTTCAATGCCGATGTATCGCACCAGTTGCGCACGCCCATTTCGGAGATTCGCGCCCTGGCGGAGCTCACCTCCCGCCAGTCCATCGACCCGCGAGCCAGGAACAGCCTTGAGGAGATCGGGCGTATCGCCGAGAGCGCAGGCTACACGGTGCAGCAGCTGCTCACCCTGGCCAAGGCGCGCCACGAACTGGTGGATACTTCCGCCATGGCCATCGCCGACCTCGCCGAGCTGAGCCGGGTGGCATGCACCGATTCGATTTCGCGGATCTACCAGCGCGGTCAGGAGCTCGAGTTCTGCGAACGTGAGAGCGACTGTTTTGTCATGGCGGACAGCGTGATGCTGCGCTGGCTGATCCAGAATCTGGTCGAGAACGCCAGCCAGCATGCCGGCGGCAGCCAGCCCTATCGCGGCACCATCTACGTGCGGGTTTCCCGCAGCGAGGGAGCGGTGCAATTGCGGGTCAGCGATGACGGGGTCGGCGTGAGCCCGGAGCAGCTGGCCAGACTGACCGAGCGCTTCTACCGTGCCAGCCCCGAAACGCCGGGCAGTGGGCTTGGCCTGGCCATCGTCGACGAGATCGCCCGCGCCCACGGCGCCACGCTGGCACTCGACAGCCCACCGGGGCAAGGGCTAACGGTGACGGTGACCTTCCCCCAGCCACCTGCCCAGTGAAATGATCGCCGGTGTCGCCAGAATCAGCAGCAGCAGGCGCAGCACATGGTGCGACACCACGTAGAGCGGGTCGACGTCCAGCGCCACCGCGATCACCGCCATTTCCCCGACACCGCCCGGTAGCAGCGCCAGCAGCGCCGCCGTGAAGGAGTGCGTCGTGAAGCTCGCCAACAGCCAGGCGGTGGCCACCGCCATCAACACGGCATAAAGCCCGAACAGCAGCCCGTAGCGCCCCACCTGGACGACCCGCTGCCAAGGCGTGCCGGCAAAGCGCGCCCCCACCGAGCTGCCCAGCACCAGAAAGGTGGCCACCAGCAGCACATCGGGTAGCGCCACCCCATGGCCCAGGCTCGCCAGCACCACCCCTACGGCCATGGGCCCCAGGAACTCCGGCAGCGGAAAGCGCAGCAGCCGGCCCAGCCACCAGGAAGCAGGTGCCAGCAACAGCAGAGAGACGCCCGCCCAGCTCACGCCGTTGCCCTCACCCAGTGCAATGCCTCCGGCCAGGTAGCTGGCCATGAAGGCCGCCGATGCCACCACGATTACCAGACGCATGGCGTGAGTGATGGCAATCCAGCGGATGTCCACGCCCAGACGCTCGGCCAGGATCACCGTGGCATTCATGCTGCCCGGGAAAGAGCAGAACACGGCGCTCAGCCGGCTCATCCCGCTGCTGGAGAACAGCCAGGCGCCGCCGGTCAGCATCAAGCCCATGTACGCCAGCATGGCCAGCACGCTGGGATACCACTCCAGCAGGTGCGACAGCTCGCCCAGCTCGATCCGGTTACCGATGAACAGCCCCAGCATGGCGATGGAACCGCGATGCAGCCGCTTGTCGATACCCGCTCTTACGCCGGCCAATGAAGCAATCAGCACCGCGAACAGCGGCCCCAGCATCCAGGCCATGGGCAACGAGACCAGGGTGGCGACAGCGCCACCCAGAGCCCCGATCGACAACGTCGAAACGGTACGCAGCCCCATCGCTCAGGCGCCGAGCGGCTGGCGGCGCCGCCGGAACCAGTTCACCAGGTGCTGACCGAACAGCGAGATGAGCAACAAGGCCAGGATGATCAGCGTTACCGGCCGCTCCAGCACGTAGGCCAGGTTGCCGCCGCTGATCTGGTAGGAGTGCAGCAGCGACTTCTCCGCCATGGCCCCCAGCAGCATGCCGATCACGGCGGCAGGCACCGAATAGCCGTAATGACGCAGCAGCCAGCCGACCACCGCGAAGATCAGCACCGTGGCGGGTCCGGTCATGTTGCCGGTCAAGCCGAAGGAGCCCATCACCGCCAGCACCAGCACCGAGGGAATCAGGTAGCGCATCGGCACCTTGACGATGTTGGCCAGCAGCGGGATGAACAGCAGCCCGATCACCATCAGCAGGAACACCTGGGCGAAGTTGGCGAAGATGATGGCGTAGACCACATCCGTCTGCTGACGGATGAACTGCGGCCCACCGGTGATGTTGTGCATGGCGAAAGCCGCCAGCATCACCGCCGTGGCGCCCCCGCCCGGGATGCCCAGCGCCAGCAGTGTCGCCATGGAGCCCGCCTCGGAAGTGCTGTTGGCCGACTCGGACGCCACCACGCCCTTGGGGTTGCCCTTGCCGAACGAACTCGGGTCCTTGTCGCGGCGCTGGGTCTCCACATAGGAGAGCAGGTTGGATACCGACGACCCCACCCCCGGCACGGCGCCGACGAACACGCCGATGAAGCCACCCCGGATCAGTACCCAGGGATACGTCACGGCCATCTTGAAGCCCTGGAAGATTTCCGAGATCTTGACCTTGCGCGAGGCTTCCGATTCGACGATGTAGCCCTTGTTGGCCAGCTTGAACAGCTCCGAAGCCGCGAACATACCCATCATCGCGGGGATGACCGGCACCCCGTCGAGCAGGAAGGTCTGCCCCATGGTGCCCCTGGCCATGCCCAGCTCGTTGAAGCCAATGGTGCCCACCAGCATGCCGACGAAACCGGCCATCAGCCCCTTCAGCATATGCTCGCCCCGCAGGGTGGCGATCAGCGTCATGCCCCACAGGATGACGGCGAACATCTCCGCCGGCCCCAGCTTCAGCACCATGAAGGAGAGCGGCTGGATCATCAGGAACAGGATCAGGTAACCCATCAGCACGCCGATGACGGACGAGGCCAGCGCCACGCCCAGCGCCTGGTTGTGCTTGCCCTGGCGCGCCATGGGATAGCCGTCGAAGGCGGTGGCAATGGCCGAGGAGGTCCCGGGAATGTTCATCAGGATGGCCGGAATGCCACTGCCGAAGGAGCCACCGGTGAAGATGGCCGTGAGGAAGAGCATGGCCTGCACGAAGTCCATGTACAGCGTCATGGGCAGGAAGATCGCCATGGCCATGGATATCTGCAGGCCCGGCGTGGCCCCGAAGATCAGGCCGATGATGATGCCCGGTACGACCACCATCCAGGGGCTGAAATTGGTGAAGAGCAGCGCGAGCGCCTGCTCGACCGCAGCTAGATCGATCATGGTGTCGCTCCCTCAGTCCGGCAGGACCAGCATGTGCATGGGATAGGGCAGCATCTCGGCGAAGAAGAACGCCGTGCCGAAGCCGAAGGCCAGGCTGTAGCCGCCCAGCAGCAGCCAGTTACGTTCGCCCTTGAGCAGCAGGAACAGGGCAACGAACAGCACCGTGGCCACATCGAAGCCCAGGGTTTCCAGAGAGATGACATAGGCGGCAAACAGCCCCACTACCGGCAGCGTGCGATGCAGCGGTTCCCCACCGTCATCCGGACGGGTGAGCAGAGTGCCCTGCTTCAGGCGAATGGCCACCTCCAGCAGCACGATGGCCAGCACCACGAGAGACAAGGGCAGGATCAGCAGGAGATTCTGTATGGCCGACGAGACCCGAATGGCATCCATCAGGTACCACAGGGTAAAGCCGGCCAGAGCCATGAGGACCAGCAGGTCCCCATAGTCGCGTTTATGGGTGGTCATGAGACGACTCCAGGCGGCCCCGACCATGGCTGGCCGGGGCCGCGTCATGCGGCAGGGATCACTTCAGCAGGTGAGCGTACTTCTCGAACACTTCGTAGTTGGCCTGCATCAGCTCGTTGGCGCGCTCGGGGCCGACCCAGACGCCGCCGATGTCGTTGGCGGAGAGATGATCCTGGACATCCTTGCGCGCCAGGGTGTTCTGGATCGCCTCGGAGAGCGCCTCGAAGCGCTCGGGATACTGGCGCTCCATTTCGCTGCTGACGGCGAAGCCGCGCATCGAGCCCTGCAGCACCGGTACTTCGAGACCCATCGGCTCGAGCGCCTCGTTGATGGGCGGAGCGTCCCACTGGTCGATGCGCTCGTCGTTGACGACGGCCAGCGGCGTGAGGAACTCACGGATGCCCTCGCTGCCCTCGGCGCTGATCGAGGTGAAGTGCACCTGGCCACCGGCCACCGCGGAACGCGCCTCGCCGCCGCTGTTGTAGGTCACCAGATTGAGGTTGTCCTGGGGAATGCCAGCCTCATCGAGCAGCAGCCGAACCATCAGATGGCCCGCCGAGCCCTGCACCACCGAGCCGCGCACCTGGCCGGGGTTGTCGCGGATTGCCTCCAGCAGCGAAGGCAGGTCCTCGAAGCCGCTGTCCTTGTTGGCGGCAATCAGGTCGAGATCGAACCACTGGAAGTTGACGAACGAGAAGTCGTCGATGGCGTAGGACGCCCCACCGGTCAGGATGGTGTTGGTCAGGTACGGCGCAAAGGTGGAGGCGTAAACGGTGTAGCCGTCGTCCGGCCGCGACAGAATATAGTTGGCGGAAACCTGGGTGCCTGCTCCCGGGCGGTTGGTCACGCGCACGGGCGTCTCGAGTTCTTCGGACAGGAAGTTGGACATGGCGCGCGCCATGCGGTCGGCGCTGCCGCCGGTACCGAAGCCCACCACCATATCGACGGGGCGATCAGGGTAATCGTCCGCCGCGACGGGCGCTGTCATCGTGAGTGCAGCCAACACGGCTGCCAGAGTGCCGGTCATGAGCACCTTCCGACCGGTCTGTGAAATTCCTTCGAACATGGCGTGTACACCCTCATTGTTGGTTTATTGCGGAGCCTCGCCCCGGCAGCGCCAACTCTAGAGGGCCAACCTGTCACCAACCTTGCATGGCAACCATACTCGACCAATGTCTAATCCTCTTATCACACACTACTGATCGAGATCCGCCAGTAGCCTTGCCAGCTCATTGGCAAGGAAACGCGGTTGCACGCACTCGCCGAGATGTCCCGAGGCGAAGCGCAGAAAGCCTTGGGCGGCGTGAGGCAAGCGGCGGTCGCGGCGTACGATGAACTGCCAGTGGCTCTCGATGGGGAAATCGGTGACCGGCAGGATGGCGATATCCGGATGCTCCGGCGGCAGCACGTGCTCGGAGAGCACGGCCAGGCCCATTCCGGCGGCCACGCCCACGCGAATCGCCTCGTTACTGGCCATCTGCAGGGTCGGCCCCAGCGACAGGCCGTGCTCCTGCAACCAGCTCTCGAACATCATGCGCGTGGCCGAGCCCGGTTCGCGCAGCAGGAAGCGCTCCCCCAGCAGCTCGTTCATGGCGATTGCCTCACGCTTGGCCAGAGGGTGCCCCTGAGGCGCCACTACCACCAGCGGGTTGCGCAGAAAGCGGCCGGCCAGGGCATGCACCAGGGAGGGCGGATGGCTGAACACATAAAGGTCGTCGTCCTGACGCTCGAAGCGCGTGAGCATCTGGCGGCGGTTGCCGATGTGCAGCGTCACGTCGACGTCGGGAAATGCCTGGCTGTAGGGACCGAGCAAACGTGGCAGCACGTACTGGGCGGTGTTGACCAGCGCGATGCTGAAGCGGCCCCGTTCACCGCCTCGCAATGCCTCGAGGTAGTCCCGGTAATCGTCGAAGCGGCCCAGCACCTCACGACTGGCGCGGTAGAGCTCCCGCCCTGCCTCGGTGGGCAGCAAGCGCCCGCGACGCATATGCAGCAGCGGCTCACCCACCGCTTCGCTCAAGCGCTTGAGCTGCTGCGAGACGGTAGGCTGGGTCAGGTGGAGCTGGCGCGCCGCCTCGCTGACCGAGCCGCTTCGTACCACCACGACATAGACCTGAAGCAGGCGGAAAGTAAGGTGACGAACGTTCATGGCGCGGCCCCGCAGCGCGTCATATAGATAATCACCTATAGTAATCTTATCGAGATTCTATTGGAATCAATATCAGGCGCTGCGCACAATCCGCGACTACTCTGCCATTTGCGGTTACAGAAGAAGAGAGAGATATGCCTGACATTGTCGTCATGTTCTTCCTGCTCGGCCTGCTCGCCGGGGTGGTCAAGTCGGACCTCAACATCCCCAAGGCCGCCTATGACACGCTGAGCCTGCTGCTGATGCTGACCATCGGCCTCAAGGGCGGCATGGCACTGTACGGTAACCTGCGCTGGTCGCTGATCCCCGAACTGCTCTCCGTCGCCGCCCTCGGCGCACTGATTCCGCTGGCGCTGATGCCCATCCTGCGCCGCTTCGCACGTCTCTCTCCCGCCGACAGCGCCAGTATCGCCGCCCACTACGGTTCGGTGAGCGCCGGTACCTTCGCCGTGGCACTGGCCTTTGCCGAAAGCCGCGCCCTGCCCATCGGCGCCGAGGTCACCCTATACCTGGTGATGATGGAGCTGCCGGCGATCATGGTGGCCATTGCACTTTACCGGCGCCATGCCGGCAAGGAAGCCAGCGAGGCGTTCCAGGGCATCTGGCACGAGACCCTGACCAACCGTGGCGTCATCCTGCTGGCAGGCGGCGCGGTGATCGGCGCCATGTACGGCCCGCGGGAAGGTGCGGCCGTGACCGAACTGTTCATGGGCGCCTTCCATGCCGTGCTCGCCCTGTTCCTGCTGCAGATGGGCCTCACCGCGGCGGAAACCCTGCGACCCATTCCCTGGTACCACTGGCGCCTGCTCACCTTCGCCCTGGTGGCCCCGTTCTTCCTGGCCATGGCCGGCCTGGCTGTCGGCCTGATGCTGGGCCTGCCCATGGGCTCGCTGATGATTCTCACGGCACTGGCCGCCAGCGCCTCGTACATTGCCGCCCCGGCGGCCATGCGGACGGCAATACCTCAGGCCAACATCGGCCTGGCCATGCTCGCGGCGCTCGGTTTCACCTTCCCGCTCAACGTGATCGTGGGTATCCCCATCTACTATCAGTTGGCCATGTGGCTGGGTAACTGAGTCGTCCCTCACTCTCTCTACGCCACCGGCAACCCCGGTGGCGTTCGCTTTTTTCTCTCTACCCTCCTCTTTCCTTGTCCTTGCCTCTTCGACATTCGTAGAACGCCCCAAGGCTGCACTTTACGTTAACGTAAACCTCGCCTAGTCTAGTAACATTCGTGAATAGCCATGCGAGCTGCGCCTGCGCGGTTCGCGCAACCCGACAGCTTCGCACCTGACGCACAGCTGCGCTAGCGACAGAAACACCAGCGACGACACAACCATCAGGGAGTTCCGCCATGCTGACCGCCTACAAGCCCCTCGACTTCGGCCTCGACGACGAACACAACATGCTGCGCGATCAGGTGAACGCCTTCGCCCGCGACGAGATCGCCCCGCGCGCCGCCGAGATCGACGAGAAGAACGAGTTCCCCAACGACCTGTGGCAGAAGTTCGGCGACATGGGCCTGCTCGGCATCACCGTGCCGGAAGAGGACGGCGGCACCGGCATGGGCTACCTGGCGCACTGCATCGCCATGGAAGAGATCTCCCGGGCCAGCGCCTCGGTGGGTCTCTCCTACGGCGCGCATTCCAACCTGTGCGTGAACCAGCTCAAGATCAACGCCAATGCCGAGCAGAAGGCCAAGTACCTGCCCAAGCTGATCAGCGGCGAGCACATCGGCGCGCTGGCCATGTCCGAGCCGGGCGCCGGTTCCGACGTGGTCTCCATGAAGCTGCGCGCCCGCCAGGAGGGTGACAAGTACATCCTCAACGGCAACAAGATGTGGATCACCAACGGCCCCGACGCCGACGTGCTGGTGGTCTACGCCAAGACCGACCCGGAAGCCGGCTCCAAGGGAATCACCGCCTTCATCATCGAGAAAGGCATGCCCGGCTTCTCCACCGCACAGAAGCTCGACAAGCTGGGCATGCGCGGCTCCAACACCTGCGAGCTGGTGTTCCAGGACTGCGAGGTGCCGGTCGAGAACGTGCTGGGCGATGAGGGCAAGGGCGTGCGCGTGCTGATGAGCGGCCTGGACTACGAGCGCACCGTGCTCGCCGCCGGCCCCATCGGCATCATGCAGGCGGCCATGGACGTCGTCGTGCCCTACGTTCACGAGCGCAAGCAGTTCAACCAGTCCATCGGCGAGTTCCAGCTGGTACAGGGCAAGATCGCCGACATGTACACCACGCTGAATGCCTGCCGCGCCTACCTCTACGCGGTGGCGGCGGCCTGCGATCGCGGCCAGACTTCCCGCAAGGACGCCGCCGGCGTGATCCTCTACTGCGCGGAAAAGGCCACCCAGGTGGCGCTGGACGCCATCCAGCTGCTCGGCGGCAACGGCTACATCAACGAGTACCCCACCGGGCGCCTGCTGCGCGACGCCAAGCTCTACGAAATCGGCGCCGGCACCAGCGAGATTCGCCGCATGCTGATCGGCCGTGAGTTGTTCAACGAATCCAAGTAAGGGGAGCCCCGATGGCGATTCTGAATACCCAGGTCAATCCGCGCAGCGACGGCTTCCAGGCCAACGACAAGGCCATGCGCCACGAGGTGATGAAGCTGCGCGAGCTGACCGCGGCGATCAGCCAGGGCGGCGGCGAAAAGGCCCGCGCCCGCCACGAGAGCCGCGGCAAGCTGTTCGTGCGCGACCGCATCGACCACCTGATCGACGAGGGCTCGCCGTTCCTCGAGTTCTCGGCGCTGGCCGCCCATGAGGTGTACGAAAGCGACGTGCCCGCCGCCGGCGTGGTCACCGGCATCGGTCGCGTGAGTGGCGTGGAGTGCGTGATCGTCGCCAACGACGCCACCGTCAAGGGCGGCACCTACTACCCGCTGACGGTGAAGAAGCACATCCGCGCCCAGGAGATCGCCCGCAAGCACCGCCTGCCGTGCATCTACCTGGTCGACTCCGGTGGCGCCTTCCTGCCCCGCCAGGACGAGGTGTTCCCCGACCGCGAGCACTTCGGGCGCATCTTCTACAACCAGGCCACCCTCTCCGCCGAAGGCATCCCGCAGATCGCCGTGGTGATGGGCTCGTGTACCGCCGGCGGCGCCTACGTGCCGGCCATGGCCGACGAGTCGATCATCGTCAAGCAGCAGGGCACCATCTTCCTCGGCGGCCCGCCGCTGGTGAAGGCCGCCACCGGCGAGACCATCAGCGCCGAGGACCTGGGCGGCGCCGACGTGCACGCCAAGAAGAGCGGCGTGGCCGACCACTACGCCGAGAACGACGCCCACGCCCTGCAGCTCGCCCGCGCCTGCGTGTCGCGGCTGAACTGGCAGAAGCGCGGCCAGCTCAAGATGCAGGCGCCCAAGCCCCCGCGGCTGGACCCCAGCGAGATCTACGGCATCGTCGGCACCGACCTCAAGAAGCCGTTCGACGTGCGCGAGGTGATCGGCCGCATCGTCGACGACTCCGACTTCGACGAGTTCAAGCGCTACTACGGCGACACCCTGGTCACCGGCTTCGCCCATATTCACGGCTACCCGGTGGGCATCGTCGCCAACAATGGCGTGCTGTTCTCCGAATCCGCCGTGAAAGGTGCCCACTTCATCGAGCTGTGCGCCCAGCGCAAGATCCCGCTGGTGTTCCTGCAGAACATCACCGGCTTCATGGTCGGCTCCAAGTACGAGCACGAAGGTATCGCCAAGCACGGCGCCAAGCTCGTCACCGCGGTGGCCTGCGCCAAGGTACCCAAGTTCACCGTGCTGATCGGCGGCAGCTTCGGCGCCGGCAACTACGGCATGTGCGGCCGCGCCTACGACCCCAACCTGCTGTTCATGTGGCCCAACGCGCGTATCTCGGTGATGGGTGGCGAACAGGCCGCCGGCGTGCTGGCCCAGGTCAAGCGCGAGCAGTACGAGCGTGAAGGCCGCGAGTGGAGCGCGGAGGAGGAAGAGGCCTTCAAGCAGCCCACCCGCGAACAGTACGAGCGCCAGGGCCACCCCTACTACGCCAGCGCCCGCCTGTGGGACGACGGCGTGATCGACCCCGCCCAGACCCGCGACGTGCTGGGACTCTCGCTCGCCGCGGCGATGAACGCGGAGGTTCAGGACACCCGGTTCGGCGTATTCCGGATGTGAGTCGTAAAGTGTCTGCGCTCGCCCATACTGCGTTAAAAAACGGCTCAAGATGCTCATTTAGGGCTCCTAAACTCCGCTCTTTCGCCGTTTTTTGCCTTGCGACCCACATGGATGTGGGAAGTGCGTTGGCCCGTCGGGAACGGGCCTAGCCCTGGCCTTCGCTCGAATACTTTACGAGATTTGGGAGCCACGAAAAATGACTGATACAGATAGCTTTTCTCAGCTAAGCATCGACGAGCGCGGCGTCGCCCGGCTGACGCTGAACCGCCCCGGCGTGCACAACGCCTTCGACGACAGCCTGATCGCCGAGCTCAACGAGCACCTCGCCAAGCTCCACGACGCCGCCCGCCACGGCGAGGTACGCGTGGTGGTGCTGGGCTCCGAAGGCAAGAGCTTCTCCGCCGGGGCCGATCTCGGCTGGATGAAACGCATGGTGGAGTACGATTTCGAGGGCAACCTGGCCGATTCGCGCAAGCTCTCGCAGCTGATGCACGGTCTGGACACCCTCCCTTGCCCCACCGTATGCCGCGTGCAGGGTGCCGCCTTCGGCGGTGCCGTGGGTCTGGCCGCCTGCTGCGATATCGTGATCGCTTCAGAGAAGGCCAAGTTCTGCCTCTCCGAGGTGAAGATCGGCCTCTCCCCGGCGGTGATCAGCCCCTACGTGCAGCGCGCCCTGGGCTCGCGCCAGATGCGCCGCTACGCGCTCACCGCCGAGGTGATCGACGCCGATAAAGCGCTGGAACTGGGCCTGGCCCACCAGATCGTCGGCCACGACCACATCGACGAGGCGGTCGAAGCGATGATCGCCACCCTGCTGGCCGGCTCGCCCCAGGCCCAGCGCGCCACCAAGTCGCTGCTCGCCGAAGTGGCCCGCGACTCCGACAGCAAGGCCACCCGTGAGCACACCTGCCGCGTGATCAGCGAGCTGCGCGTGAGCGCCGAAGGGCAGGAAGGCCTGACCAGCTTCTTCGAGAAGCGCCGCCCCGCCTGGGCCGACGACAACACGAATTCCTCGGAGCGCCGCTCATGAGCCAGACCGATTCCCGCACCACGCCCTTCGACACCCTGCTGGTGGCCAACCGTGGCGAGATCGCCTGCCGCGTGATGCGCACCGCCCGCGCCATGGGCCTGCGCACCGTGGCCGTGTACTCCGATGCCGACGCCAACGCCCGCCACGTGCGCGAGGCCGACGAGGCCGTGCGTCTGGGCCCGGCCGCCGCCCGCGAGAGCTACCTCAAGGTGGAAGCGGTAGTCGAGGCCGCCAAGCGCACCGGCGCCGGCGCCATTCACCCCGGCTACGGCTTCCTCTCCGAGAACGGCGCCTTCGTTCAAGCACTGGACGCCGCCGGCATCACCTTCGTCGGCCCGCCCGCCTCGGCGATTGCCGCCATGGGCGACAAGTCCGCCGCCAAGGCGCGCATGGCCAACGCCGGTGTGCCGCTGGTGCCGGGCTACCACGGCGACGACCAGGACGACGCCCTGCTCAAGTCCGAAGCCGACAAGATCGGCTACCCGGTGCTGCTCAAGGCCAGCGCCGGCGGCGGCGGCAAAGGCATGCGCGTGGTCGAGGCCCCCGAGCAGTTCCAGGCTGCGCTGGACGGCTGCCGTCGCGAATCCCAGGCCGCCTTCGGCGACACCCGCATGCTGATCGAGAAGTACCTGACCCAGCCGCGTCACGTCGAGGTCCAGGTGTTCTGCGACAGCCACGGCAACGGCGTCTACCTGTTCGAGCGCGACTGCTCCGTGCAGCGCCGCCACCAGAAGGTACTCGAAGAAGCCCCCGCCCCCGGCATGACCGCCGAACTGCGTCGCGAGATGGGCGAAGCCGCCGTACGCGCCGCCAAGGAGATCGGCTACGTCGGCGCCGGTACCGTCGAGTTCCTCCTGGATAAAGATGGTTCGTTCTACTTCATGGAGATGAACACCCGCCTGCAGGTGGAGCACCCCGTCACCGAGATGATCACCGGCCAGGACCTGGTCGAGTGGCAGCTCCGCGTGGCCATGGGCGAAGCCCTTCCGCTCCAGCAGGAGGAGCTGACCATCACCGGCCACAGCTTCGAGGCGCGCCTCTACGCCGAAGACCCGGAGCAGGACTTCCTGCCCGCCACCGGCAGGCTCGAACGCTTCGCCATGGACCTCAAGGGCGCCGGACTCGACCCGCGCCAGGTGCGCCTGGACAGCGGCGTGGAAACCGGCGACGTGGTCTCGATGCACTACGACCCCATGCTCGCCAAGCTGATCGTTCACGGCGACGACCGCGACCAGGCGCTTTCTACCCTCAACCGCGCCCTGGCCGCACTGGACGTGCAGGGCGTGGTGACCAACCGCGCCTTCCTGCAGCGGCTGGCCACGCACCCAGCGTTCCGCAACGCGGAGCTGGATACCCGCTTCATCGAGAAGAACGAAGCCACTCTCTTCGCCCCGAAGCAGTACAGCATCGAAGAGTACGCCGGTGCCGCGCTGATTGGCCTCAACCAGCTCGCCCGCGAGTGCGAGAGCGACTCGCCGTGGGACCGCCACGACGGCTTCCGCCTCAATGCTCCGCATACCATCCGTATCTCGCTGTGCGACCCGTCCATCGCTCAGGTGCATGACGCCGAAGGCGTGGTCGTGGTGGAAGGCACCCGGGCCAGCGGCGCCGATCCGTGGGACCTGACCATCGGCGGCGAGACCCTTACCGCCCGCCTGCAGCACCTGGAAGGCGACGCCGTGGCCGTCACGCTCAACGGGCACCGCCGTCGCCTGCAGGCACGGCGCGACGGTAACGTCGTCGTGATGGTCGACCCGCGCGGCGAAACCCGCCTGTTCTGGCGCCGCATCGACGCCATCGACCACGGCCACCACGAAGCCGAATCGACCCTCACCGCGCCGATGCACGGCACCGTGGTCGCGCTGCTGGTGGAAGCCGGTCAGAAAGTGGAAAAAGGCATGCCGCTGATGGTCATGGAAGCCATGAAGATGGAACACACCATGACCGCCCCCGCCGACGGCCACGTGGAGAGCTTCCACTTCAACGCCGGCGATACGGTGGGCCAGGGAGACGTGCTGCTCGAGTTTGCTCCCGCCGAGTAAACTGGAAACGAAGTGAGAGAGCCAAGCTAAGCGGCGCCGGGGACAGGGCGAAGCGGAGGTTATTTGCCATGGATGGCAAATGTAGCGTCCAGGGAAGGATTTACAGCGCCTCCGCATAGCCCTGTCGACGGATCAGCCGCGAATCATGACCATGGCCGTGAACAGGAAGGAGTTTACAAATGGCATTCCCCAAGCGCGTGCGCCTGGTCGAGGTCGGCCCCCGCGATGGGCTGCAGAACGAGCCCAACCCGATCGACACGGCCACCAAGCTGGAACTGATCGACCGCCTGGGCGCTGCCGGCATCGGCTACATCGAAGCGGCCAGCTTCGTCTCGCCCAAGTGGGTGCCGCAGATGGCCGACCATCGTGAAGTGATGACCGGTCTCACGCGCCGCCAAGGCGTGACCTACGCCGCCCTCACCCCCAACCTCAAGGGGCTGGAAGCGGCGTTGGAGTGCGGCGTGGAAGAAGTGGCGGTATTCGGCGCGGCCAGTGAAGCCTTCTCGCAGAAGAACATCAACTGCTCCGTCGCCGAATCACTGGAGCGCTTCGCCCCCGTGCTGGAGCGAGCCAGAGAGGCCAACGTGCGCGTGCGCGGCTACGTCTCCTGCGTGCTCGGCTGCCCCTACGAAGGCGAGATCGCCCCGGCCAAGGTAGCCGAGGTGAGCAAGGCGCTGTTCGATATGGGCTGCTACGAAGTCTCGCTCGGCGACACCATCGGAGTCGGCACCCCGCTCGCCGCCAAGCGCATGATCGAAGCCGTGAGCCGCGACATCCCCATGGAAAAGCTCGCCGCCCACTTCCACGACACCTACGGCCAGGCGCTGGCCAACCTCTACGCCGTGCTGGAAGAAGGCATCAGCGTGGTGGACAGCTCCGTCGCCGGCCTCGGCGGCTGCCCCTACGCCAAAGGTGCCTCCGGCAACGTGGCCAGTGAAGACGTCGTCTACCTGCTCAACGGCCTGGGTATCGAAACCGGCATCGACCTCAACAAGCTCGCCGAAACCGGCACCTGGATCACCCAGACCATCGGCCGGCCGAACCGCTCCAAGGTGGGCGTGGCGCTGGCGGCGAAGTAAGCAAACAGCAGAAACGGAAAACCCCTGAGCCAAGTGGTTGGCTCAGGGGTTTTGTGTCAAGTGGATGCTATCACTGTACAGCCTTACTATAGGACGCAGTTGTTATTCCAAAACATAAACATGGCCATCAATACTGCCAAAATAAACACGCCCATCGACTACAGCTGGAGCGGATGCTATACCTGCACCCGTTTCGTAACGCCACTTCATTTCACCCGTATGGCGATCAACTGCATATAGATAGTGGTCGTGACTACCAAAATAAACTATATCTCCAGCTATGGCAGCCCCCCCTCTCACGAAGCCCTCTGTTTCAAATCGCCAAAGCAACTCTCCATTCTTAACATTTATGGCATTCATGTTGCCATGTGCCCCTGCATGACCCTCCCCATCATCGCCAAAAAATGCGACATTTTCAGCCAAACTGACCGATGACATACTCGAATAATCAATGGGAAATTCAGACACCAGCTCTCCGTTAATTTTATTTATTTTGGAAAGCACACTACTTTCCTCACCACTTATCAGAGCATAAATATACTCACCCCCTATAGCCGGGGTGCTAAAATGCCACTGCCTATCAGTGGGCGGAGTAAAACTCCATTGTAGCTCTCCACTCTCAGGTGAAAGAGCATAAATTGTCTGTGAGACATCTTGAAAATACAGGACGCCATTAGAAATAAGAGGCTGCCTATCGCCACCTGAAATAGGGTGCCGCCAGATCTCCTTTCCATCCGCCAAATCTAAAGAAAAGATAAAATTAGACATAGATGCCAGAAAAACCATGTCATTATATATGGTTGGGGAGTCCATTCCCGAGCGATCATTGGTCTCAAACTTCCAGCGTTCCTCTCCTGATTTTCGGTCGATTGCAATCAAGTAGCTTCCATCGCCTTCTTCCGAGAATAGCCGCCCTACGAGTAGCACATCTTCGTCAATTGCAATCTGAAAACTTGGCTGCCCCCCTAGACTCCTCTCCCACAACAAAGTACCGTCACTCTGATTGAGGGCATACACTCCGCCGTCAATATCAACAAAATATACTATGCCACTGTAAACCAACGGTGTGCTAAACACAGCAGCACCTGCATCAAACGTCCATGCCAGTACCGGTTCACTTTTTGGACCTTCAGCCTCGTAAACACCATTCCTTTCTAGATTAGCTTGGAACATTATAGAGTCGGCCTGCAAAGCTGGCGCCGCCGTCATTAATATAAAATATGACAGAAAGTTTATAAACATAATCTTACTTTGCGACACCTTGTTTTCAATAGCCATGTAACATCCTTGCTCCAACAACTTAATTTATAAATCACCTACGCCCACGAGGCACTTCCAAATCTCCAACGGAAGGATCAAGGCAACGCTGAAAAATTTCATTCAGCTGGTCATCCACACCAGCACGTCGGGTGACATCCTCCCGGGCTATTTCCAACAACCTTTCTTGATAACCTCTTTCAGCTCGATCCAAACACGCATTATAACCACCTTCGGCAACATCTGCAGGCGAGCCATAAATTAGTTGGTTACGTTTTTTCTGGCCGCAGCCATCGACACGGCTACTTCTTGCCTCGTCAGCCATTTCAATGTGCTGCTCCACGATAGCGGGGAGCTGAGATACGCTACTTGCTGCTGCGAGATATTGCGCCGCACACCAAGCTTCACCCCTTATTTTTTCTGCTCCTACCAACAAGCGGATTTGGCCAGACAACCCCAGCGGATCCACCATCCCTGTCGGGTTGCTGACGTAACCATACAGGTTGGTGCCGCCATTCAGACCAATCGGGTCCTGGTTGATGTACCGGCCCTGCTGCGGGTCGTAGTAGCGGTGCCGATTGTAGTAGAGGCCGCTCTCTTCATCGTGCCACTGGCCCTGGAAGCGGATGGGCTGGGTGGTGCGGCCCTGTTCGTTGGCGACCGCGGCCCAGTCGTCGGGCTGGGCTTGCCACAGGGTGTCGCCCCGGGGCGTGACGAGCTGCATGGGTGTGCCCAGGGCATCGGTGACGAAGGCACTGATCTGCTTGGCTGCGCCATCACCGGCCTGGTCGATTCGGAGCATGGGCACGAAGCTGCCGGGCTCGTAGACCACGGTGGTTTGGTGGCGCTCTTTCTCTTCGTGCACGAGCCGATCGCCATCCCAGCCGTAGTGGGTGGTGGCGGTGGTGCCGTTGGCGTGATGGACGGTCTTGCTGATGCGCCGCCCCAAGGCGTCGTAGCGGTAGCGGGCTTCTTCGGTCACTCCCTGGGCGCTGGTACGGGTCAACCGTACCAGGCGGTTGGCGCCGTCGTAGCCCAGGCTGAGCCGCTCGCCATTGGAAGTCTCGCGCTCGATCAGGTTGCCGGCACCGTCGTGACGGTAGCGGGCACCGTCAAGCTGGGTCAGGCGGTTGTCGGGCTGAGCGCTGGCTTGGCCTTCGAGGCGGTTGCCGGCGGCATCCACCGGGTAGCGGTGGGCACGGTCGCCGTGCTGACTGGCGATCAGGCGTCCCGCCGCGTCGTAGCTATAGGCGATGACCGGGCTGGCACTACCCTGGCCGCGGAAGCTGAGCCGCCCGAGGGCGTCGTAGCGGTAGTGCTGCTCGCCTTTGGCGCTGCCAGGGCCGCGCAGGCTGAGGTGATCCAGTTGGCCAAGTGCCGTGTAGCCACGCTCGAGAATCAGCGGTTGGGGCTGGTCGGCGCTACTCAGGCGGCGCTGGGTTTCACGGTGTAGGGCGTCGGGTTCGAGGGCGAGCTCGAGGCCCAGCCCGGGAGCGCTGAGGCCGTGCAGGTGGCCGCTGCCGTAGGTGTGCCAGGCGAGTTCGGGCAGATCCCCGTAGCGGCTGGCCTGGGGTGCACCGGTGGCGGTCAGGCGTTGCTGGTGCTGCCATTGCCAGGCGGCTACGTCGCCGTCGGCATGATGGCGCTGCCGTTCGCCAATGGGACGACCGGCAGTGTCATAAGCGAAGGAGACCTCGCTCTCAGGATTGACGACACCGCTGAGCTGGCCGTCGGCGCGCCACTGATAGCGCTCGGTGCTGGCCGGGGCCGAATCGGTTGCGGGCAGGTGGCGAGCGATCAGGCGTCCGTTGGCGTCGAACTCGTAATGAACGGCGAGCGGCTGCCCGTCGGGACCAAGCCGGTGGGCTTCGGCGCGAGAGCTCAACTGGCCTGCGGCGTCGTAGGTGTAGCGCTGCTCGCGGCCGTCCGGCCCGGTCTCGCTGACGAGGCGATCCATCTCGTCGTACTCGAAGTGGTAGCCGGCGCCGTTGGCCAGGGTCAGTTCACTGAGTCGGCCAGCTTCGTCGTAGGCGTAATGCTCGCGGCCGCCGTCGGCGTCGATTCGCAGTACGGGGCGACCGTGGGCGTCGTAGTGGAACTGCTGCCGATAGCCTTGCGGTCCCTCTTGCTCGACGAGCCGGCCCTGCAGGTCGTGGTGATGCTGCCAGCGGCTGCCATCAGGTAGTTGGGTGGCGATGCGCCGGCCCATCTCGTCGTGGGTGGTGCGGGTGGTTTCACCCAGAGCGTTGGTCACGGCCAGCAGGTAGCCACGGCTATCGTAGTCGTAGCGGGTGGTCTGGGCGGAGCAGTCGGTCTCGGCAACGAGCTGGCCCAAGGCGTTCCATTCGAGTCGGCGGGTGCTACCGCCGGCATCGGTGACGGCGGTGGGACGATCGGGCAGCGCTTCGCTCTCGAAGGCGAAGGTGGTGGTGCCCTCGGGGCCAGTGACACGAATGAGGTTGCCGCGGACATCGCGCTCGAACTGCCAACGATGGTTTTCCGGGCCGGACACGGCGATGGGCTGCCCTTGCGCGTCGCGGGTAATGGCCCAGCGGCTGCCGTCGGGGCCTATCTGAGCGATGACCTGCCCGCTTTCATCGCGTTCGAGCGCGGTCTCTCTGCCGAGCGGATCAATGGTGGCGATACGCTGCCCGGCGTGATCGTAGCGGTACTGAATAACCGAGCCATCGGCACGGGTGTGAGCCGTCCAGCGCTGGCCGGGGCCAGAGCCGCTGAAGTGGTAGCGCTCCTCGCGGCCGAGGCTGTCGGTCACCAGGGTGTGATCCGGATGGTAGGCGTAGGTGCGCGTCAGCCCACCGCTCTCCTCCTGGGCGATGACCCGGCCTTCCGGGACATGGCGGTCCCAGGTGTAGCGAGCTTCGATACCACCGGGCACGCGGTGAGCCGTGAGCATGTGGTCCTGCCACTCGAATTCGCGTACGACCTCGCCGTGACGCAGCTGCACGCTGATCAGGTCGCCTTCTGGGCTGTAGGCATAGCGCACCAGCCAGTCGTCCTGGGTGCTGCCATCGGCCTCACGCACCAGGCGTACGCCGCTGAGGCGTTGGCCGCTGTCCTGCTCGCTCGCCGGCAGCAGTGCTTCGTAGTCGAAGTGGAAGTGGCGCCCGGCGCTGTCTTCGACCTGGACGAGCAGCTCGGCTTCCCAGCGGTAGGTGGTGGCGTAGCCGTTGCGGTCCAGTTCCTGGGCGAGGCGCCAGGTAGACGATGCCTCCTGCGTCGGTGCGAAGACGTAGTAGAGGTCATCATCGCTCAGCACGATGGTCTGTGGGTCGTGACGCAGGGCTTCTGGCAGAGCTGCCCAGCGGGCGCTTTCGCCATCCTTGCCCGCTTCCAGCTCAGTCGGCTCGCCGCCACGCCGCAGCCAAAGCTGCTCGGTGGGCGAATAGCGCGACTGACCCGGCGCCAGAGCGCCGAAGGTAATGTCGCGGCCCTGGGCATCGTGGATTACGCAGGCATCGTCTCGCAGAGTGAGCGAGAGGCCGTCGCCGGGTACCGACCACCCCTGCCCCAGCACGCCGATACGGGCATTGGCGGAGAGGTAGCCGCGTGAGAACACGAAGGGCCGCGGTGCCGGCAAGGCGAAGTCGGTTTCCGCGGGCAGCAGCTTGGCGCCCAGCAGCGGATTGACCGGGCTGCCCACGGCAGGCGCACAGGCACTGCAGCGGTTGGCCAAGCCTTCGAGCATGGCGGGATTGCCGAGATCCAGCAGATTACCTAGCTGAGAAAACAGCCCGGCACCGACCGATTTGAGCGTCACGTCCTCGCTGGCTTCCGGTGTGGCGGCACCCGGCAGCAGCGCCGCCGCCGCCCCTTGCCCGCTCCCCGAGCCGGGGCTGCCACCGGAGTTGATCTTGACCTGGGCGCCGACGATGGTGATGCCGCTGGGGTCGAGCTTGAGGAAGCTGCCGCCGGCCTTGAGGGTGATCTCGGCGCCGGCGTCGATCACGGTCTTGCTGCCGGCCTGGTGGTGGATCTCCTGGCCGGCTTCGACGAGCTGGGCGCGGGCGGTCTTTTCGTGGCGCGTGGCGCCAACGATGAGGTGGTCGTCGCCGTCGACCTTGAGGTGGCGCTGGCGGCGCACGGTGAGGTGGTCGTCGGCGTGGATCTCGCTGATGCGGTGGCGGTGCACGGTGAGATGGCTGTCGTGGCCGATCTCTTCGGTGCGGTCGTTGTGGGTCAGCAGTTCCAGGTCTTTCTGGGCGTGCAGCCAGATCTGCTCCTGGCCGGCTTCGTCATCGAAGCGCAGTTCGTTGAAGCCTTCGCCCTGGTGACTCTGGGTGCGGATGACGGTGCGGGTCTTGTGCGCTGGCAGTTCGTAGGGCGGTGTACTGACGGCGTTGTAGATCCGTCCGGTGATCAGCGGTTGATCGGGGTCGCCCTCCAGGTAGCTGACGAGGACCTCATGGCCGATCCTCGGAATCGCCATGCTGCCGTAGCCGCCGCCGGCCCAGTCCTGACTCACCCTCAGCCAGGCGCTGGCCGTTTCGTTGGGCTCGGCATAGCGATCCCAGGGGAACTGCACCTTGACCCGGCCGTGCTCGTCGCAATGGATCTCTTCGCCTTCGGGGCCGACGACGAAGGCGATCTGGGGGCCGTCGACCCGAGGGCGGGGGTTGGGCTCGGGGCGCCAGGCCTGGTCGGCGGGCATGAGCACCAGTTCGTTGTGGTATCGGGTCATGGCTTCCGAGCCTGCCCGATCCTGCAGGCCATCACTTTGATCGGTTTGCTCGCTGCCCTGAACGAAGCCGTCCTCTTCCAGGGCCTGGGGCTGCTTGCCGTGGTGCACCACGCCGAGCACCTGCCAGTCGCGGTTAAGGTCCTCGAGGTCATGGTCGGTCAAGGTGAAACGGGTGCCCGGGGCGAGCTCAGGCAGGTCGCTCTCGGCGTCGGCGGTATTGGCGCCACGGCGCAGCGCTTCGAGACGAATGCGAGTGAAGGCCAGGCCGGAGGCATCGGCCTTGTAGCGCCCGGGGTAGTCGTAGTGTTCGTAGTCGCTGCGCTGGCCGTGAGCTTCTAGATCGCGTGCGGCGTGGTCGTGCAGCTGGCCGTAGGCAGGTTTCTTGAACGAGTAGTCCTTGAG
This sequence comes from Billgrantia desiderata, assembly GCF_900108215.1. Lineage (NCBI taxonomy): Bacteria > Pseudomonadati > Pseudomonadota > Gammaproteobacteria > Oceanospirillales > Halomonadaceae > Billgrantia > Billgrantia desiderata. The sequence continues at coordinate 76,209 of NZ_FNVC01000016.1, forward strand.
CGTGGCCGAGGCCGGCGCGACCCGGGCATGCTGCTGCAGCTTGCGCACATGACGGGCCGGCGGCGTGCCCCCGGCGCGACCGTGGTAGGTACGCTCGCCCAGGTGGCTCAGCACCTGAGGCGCGTCGGCGAACACCAGGCGGTGGGCGGCGCTGGGTGTCTCGCCACCGGTCTCGAAGAACTCATGGAAGTAGAACAGCCCCTCTTCGGCGGCCAGACGCTCGACGAAGGCAAGATCGTCTTCCCGGTACTGCGTGAGGTACTCCCGAGGCTCGGGTTCACGGGTGGCGGCGAAGGCGAGATCGGTCAGCCCGTGCTCGTCGCACAGGGTGTTGAGTACCGTGAGCGGCGAGACCTCCTGGAAGATGCGCGAGTTCTGGCGCAGGCCGAGGCGCCACAGGGCGGGACGGATCTCGATCCGGTAGAAGGTGTGGCGGTGGCCGCGGTCGCCACGGGCGAACTCGCTGACGATGCCGTTCACCTGGCGCAGCATCTCGTCGTCCTGCCAGATCGTCAGGGTGGCCTCGCGGTCGAGGATGTCGCGGGCGGAGAGGCTGCCGTTACGGCTGGCGAAGCGCACCGTGAGCTTGAAGGGGGCGGAGAGCCGTTCCCGGTGGGTGAACTCGATGACCGCCAGGCCCTCGGTATCGGGCAAGGTCAGAGTGAAATGCAAACCGGTGGCCTTGGCCATGTCGCCTCCCTGCGGCTGGAAGTACTCGATGTTATTGGTCGTTTTGCGTACGCACGCTTTTTCGCGCAGCAAAGCATACCAATCGCGGCCAGGCGTATCTGTGGCGCTTCGCTGATAAGAATGTAAGAAATAGCTTACAAAGGAAAGTGAGCTACCCTCTCTTCTCGTCGGCTGGCTCAGCAAATGGCGCCAGCCGAGCCGTTCGAAGCTCGGCGTGGCGCTGGCAGTTTAAATCGCTTGGCCGCCGGAAACCTCGATGCGCTGGGCATTGATCCAGCGATTCTCCTCCCCTAAAAGTCTGGCAATCATTGGGCCGATGTCGTCGGGAACGCCCACACGGCCCAGAGCTGTCATCTCAGCGAAGACTTTATTCAGGTCTGGAATATCGCGAACTGCCCCACCAAGAAAGTCGGTTTCAATCGCCCCCGGTGCCACGGTATTAACCGTGATGCCGCGACTTCCCAATTCCTTGGCCATGTAGACACTCAGGACTTCTACTGCTCCCTTGACCGCCGAGTAGGCGGAAAAGCCTGGATAGGAGACACGAGTCAGCCCAGAGGAAAGGTTGATGATGCGGCCACCATCAGCAATCAGTGGCAGCAATGCCTGAGTAAGGAAGAAGACTCCCTTGAAGTGTACGTTTACCAGCGCATCAAATTGCTCTTCAGTGGTTTCGGCCAACGGTGCCATATCACCATGCCCAGCGTTGTTGACAAGGTAATCGAAGGTGTCACGATGATAGGTATCGCGGAGCATCATACGCAGCCGATCAGCGAAGGCCGCGAAGCTAGAGGCATTGCCCACGTCGAGCTGCAGCGCGACAGCCCTGCGCCCCAGCGCTTCGACTTCAGCAACCACCGTCAAAGCCGCATCGGCCTGGCTATGATAGGTAATGACGACATCGCTGCCCTGGCGAGCGATATTCAGTGCGGTGTTACGGCCGAGACCACGGCTGGAACCGGTTACAATGGCGATCTTGGTCATGATAATACCCTGTGGTTCGTGAACGGGATCTCATTGTGTGTTCCGTGAAAAAACCCGTCCTTACCGAAACCTCGACGCTATTTGCCTATTCCTCCAACGGGACACCGATGCGGCTACCAACTGCTCAAGGGACGAATCATGACCGATGCTCTGCTTCAGGCCGTTAGAGGTTATGTAAGGAAATCAGATCCCAACAGCCTGGCCCAGACACCGATTCCAGAGCTGACTATCCTTACTGCGCCCGAGCCCAGTGGGCTGGATTATGCAATCACCCGCCCTCTCGCATGCCTAGTACTGCAGGGCAGTAAGCAGGTGATGATGGGAGCTGACGTATTCACCTTCGGTGCTGGAGATTCATTACTGATCACGGCGGATGTACCAACTGTTAGCCAGATCATTCAGGCGACTACCGAAGCCCCTTATATCTCGTTGGTGATCGACCTGAATCCTGCACTGGTCACTGAGCTGATGGAGGAAATTCAATCCATCCCGCCCCCAGACTCAGCACCGATAAAGGTTGAACCAACCGATGTCGAGGTAAGCGAGGCCGTGCTACGCCTGATGCGTCTTCTGGATCGTCCAGCTTCCGTAACGGTGCTGCACGCTTCGCTGATGCGGGAACTGCACTACTGGCTACTAGCTGGGCGCCATGGCTCTGCCATCAGCCGCCTCGGTTGGCCCGAGGGACATGCCCAGCGCATCGCTCGAGCGGTGACAGTGCTGCGTACAGGCTTCAACAAACCTTTGCCAGTGGAGCATCTGGCTTCCGTAGCGGGTATGAGCCCCTCATCATTCCACCACCATTTCCGTCAACAGACCTCACTGACACCGCTGCAGTTTCAGAAACAATTACGTTTGATCGAGGCAAGACGGCTAATGCTTGGAGAAGGGGTATCGGCGAGCAGTGCGGCATTCACCGTGGGTTATGAAAGCGTGTCACAATTTAGCCGCGAATACCGCCGGTTCTTCGGCTTGCCGCCAGCCAAAGATACGGCTAGACATAAAAACCACGCGTAGGGCCTTGTCAGCCGGCCGAACCGCTCGAAGGTGGGCAGCGCTGGAAGCGGAGTAGGCAGGCATAGAAACGAAAGCCCTGAGCCAACTGCTTGGCTCAGGGCTTTGTGTCTGGCTTAACTCAATTATCAGGATGCTCGCACTAGAGCCGCAGTAGCCTTGCGGACAATCGGCAGTACTAACAGCAATACCGGGAATGCAATGACCCAAGAAACAGCCCATGCACTCAGCCACTTAGCAATGAACTGCGGGGTAATGCTCACACCCGTCAACGTACTGATCAGCGAAACGATGCACGTCATCAGGATGGACAGCAACAAAGGCATAACGAGGGATGCATAACGCGCGGGAAGTTTTGGGATGCCAAGAAAAATGGTCGGTTTGTCTGAAGCGTTCATCAGGCTCTCCTGGATACAGTCAAGTAAGGCACATTCGCTCAAAACCGAGCTAACCCCTCCGGCAGGCCGGTGGTAGCGGCGCGTTGATTGACGTTGAACGCTTACGGTCAGTCGCGCATGTCGCGATGACAGGCAACATGGTAGTGCGTGCGACCAAGCATGGCAAGAGTTGCCTAACGCTGGGTGTCGTGCGAGAAGTGCCAGATTTTTATGCCACCGCGATGGACTTAATTTTATAGTTACTTTTCCCTTGCATGCCATCTATTCTCGTAAATGTCGCACCCACAACGACGTTCCTTCCCATTAGATCGATCATGGTAACTTGGTCGCTTCCTTCCCACTCGACGAAAGCCCAATGCCCATCATCTGGAGAAACAATAAAAGGCCATTTAGTATAGTTGCTCTTTTCCTTCTCCCACTCTACCGCCACACCAAAAATTTTCTCATTTTCATCTATTTGGTTATTGGCTGTTAGCTGAGCTTTAAATTCCATGTACTGGCGTTCATCATCTATATAACACGCCTTTATCGTAACCATTATATCTCCCTGAAAAATTGCATAGACTACTACTCACGCGCCGCGTCTCTAAACGCGGCGCGCGGGCAGTTGTGGGTGCCTTCAGCCAACGATGCTTACTTTGCGCGATAGATGGCACATAGCTTGTGGCCATCCGGGTCACGTACATAAGCGAGATGCACTGCGCCCAAGCTGCTTTCCCTTAGCCCGGGCGGATCTTCGATCGTCTTGCCTCCATGTGCGACCGCTGTGTCATGGAACGCCTGAACCTGCTCAGGGGAGTTGCACTTGAAGCCAATCGTGCTGCCATTCGCAGTCGTCGCTTCTTCGTCATTGATGGGCTCAGTCACACAAAACGTGCTCCCTTCATGCCGGTAGAAGAGACGCATATGGCCGGAAGCCGCCTGGTGGCGCAGTGGTTCCCCTGCTCCCAGCGTGCCGAGCACGGCATCGTAGAAGCGCTTCGAACGCTCGAGATCATTCGACCCAATCATCACATGATTTAACATTTCTTTTTTCCTATTGAGCACAAAAGACAACCCACCAACGTCAATGAACTAGGCTACCACCCTCGCCATCAGGTGTGCGTCCACATACTGGCCGTTGCGAAAAGCGTAGTTTCGGCACGTTCCCTCAATCACAAAACCATGCTTCTCGTAGAGACCAATGGCTGCCTGGTTTTCTGTGTAGACCTCGACCTCAATACGCGAAACGTTCATCCACTTCTCGCAGGTTTCGATTGCGGCCGCTACGAGCGCAGATCCTACGCCGGCGCCCCGGGCGGCTGCCTTGACGCCCATGCCAAATGTTGCGACATGGCGTCTACGAGGAGACTGGAAGACTTCCAATCCCAGCTGCCCAACAACCTGCTCGTCTTGGATGGCAACCAGGCAGACGAAACCCGGGCGAGAGCAGTCGAGCCTTTTCTCCCAAACGGCGACCGGCTGGTAAGGGAGCTGCAGCGTATCCGAGTATGCGTGGGGCTCGGAGTACAGTGCATGCACCTGCGGAATATCGGCAGGCTCCATGTGTCTGATCGTGATCGGCTGCATGGCGTCTTGTCGTGGCCTAGGGGTGTACGCACGCTGGGCTTCATGCGCATGCTTATTCAGTTTTTCCTTACCCTACGCCAGCGTTGCCGGCAACGCCAACAGGCACGGAGACATTTTATTGACGCCTAACAAAGCCGGGGGCGCCTAAGCGCCCCCGGTTGTTGACCAAGTAAGGAACAAGTACACAGCTCAATGCCACTTGCCTTTGCCACCTCCAACACCGGTGACGGTGGAGACTGCCCCCGACTGGAAGTGGCCCAGCAGTTTGCTGTGGCTGTCGAAGAACAGGATGCTCAGGTAGACCGGCGTGCCCTGGAACTCGAAGCTCACGGTGTCGCGATAAAGCCGCTCGAGATCGTTGGTGTAGACGTGTCCGAAGAGTGCGCCGCCGCCCGGTGAGGAGGCGCCTCCAGCGTTGCCGTCGAAGGTCTTGCCGCCATTGGTGATATTGACCTGGAACTTCAGATAGAAGATCAGGCTGGCCACGCTGCCGTTGGCGGGATAGGCCGTTTCGGAAGCAACCAGTGTCTGGGCGACATCGTCGATCTTCTCGGGCTCGAGCTTGCCATGCATGGCGACACGGAAGTCGTGGGCGATCAGCTGCTTGTCGATGGTTTGCGGAGCGTTCATGGGGTGATACCTCGTATGTTGTTCTGGAATGGCGGTCGGACCTCGACCGCGGCTTACTGCCCTAGTCATTCCAGTTGAGGAATCTCATACCGACCGCATCAGCTCGGTATCACCATGAACGCCGGTATCAGCCCCACGAAGCGCAACGGATCACTTCGGTATCACCTCGTCTCACCCCCTTGGTTACACCATCCTCTTGAGGGATTCTTAGGAAAACAACGAACGGGGGCGTCACCATGGACCATGCACCGCTGCGGGTCGCCATCATTGGCGGCGGGGTTTCCGGCCTGTCGCTGGCTTACTACCTACAGAAGTTCGGCAGCGAGGCGGCCCGGCAGATCGAGATCACCCTGTTCGAGCGCAAGGCCACCCTGGGCGGCAACGCGGAGACGGTGTGGGTCGACCTGGGCAACCGGCGCATGCCGGGCAAACCCGAGACGCCCTACCGCCGCTGGGCCGACCTGGGGGTGAATGACGTCAACCTGGCCACCTACCACCGCCTGCGCACGATACTCGCCGAGATCGGTGAGCTGGAGCGCATGAAGCCGCTGGAGAATACCGAGTGCTACTTCAGCCGCGACGGCAGCATCGCCCTCACCGATGACCGGGATCTGGTGCGCGGTGTGAGCGATCCGGCCCATGAGCTGAGCCTGGTCGATGGAGGCCGGCTGGCGATGCTGATCGCCGTGGTTCACCGCAGCGCCATCAATCTGGTGGAGAGCCGGCGCATTACCCCGCGCTATACGGTGGACGACTTCTTCGATGGCTGCGTGGCCGCTCCCGCCGATATGCTGGGCGAAGCGGCGGAGCAGTTGAGCGCCACCATCGACTGGGACGACCCCGAGCTATCGGCCCGGCTGGAGCGCATTCGCCACAGCATTTACTACCCCCGCATCTCGGCCATGTACTTCGCCGACGACCGCGGCCCGGGCGGCATGCCGCTGCAGGCGCCCTTCGAGTACTACCGCATTCAGGAAGGCGGCTCGCCGCCGGACCGCCGCTATTTCGAGCACGGCGCCCAGCACTGGCTGGAGGCGCTGGCGGCGCATCTGGTCAATCCGCTGACACCGGGGCCGCAGGTGAAGATCCTGCGCGGTATCGAGGTGGAAGCCAGCCTCTCGACCCAAGGCGTGACGCTGACGGAGCGTGCACCCGGCAAGCGCCGCTGGGAAGCGGACCTGCTGATCATGGCCACCCATGCCGAAGACGCCCTGCCGCTGCTGACCTTCGGCGATGGCCTTAGCGACACCCAGCGGGAGCTGCAGCACATTCTCGGCAAGGTGCGCTACACCCGCAGCTTCGGGGTCTGTCATACCTCCGCCGCTCGGCTGCCGCCCAATCGCAACCTGTGGCGCACCTACAACATCGAGGTGCGCAACCCCGAGGACACCTTCTTCCCCTACCGCATCGACTACGTGGCGAATCGCCATCAGAACGATGCCGAGAACCCCTGCTACGACCGGGCGGGCCTGCCGCAGTACTTCGTCTCCCTGGTGGATGACCTGAACCGGATTCCCCGCGGCGAGATGCTCGACCGCCACCCCGCGCCGCTGGACGTTCCCGTCGCACTGGCGGGTGCCGCCCCCGGCGAGTCCGGCTACCGCGACCGGCTGCCGCCGATGGAGAGCGCGCTGGAAGCCAAGGCCTGGACCCTGTTCAAACACAACGTGCTGGATGCCGAGTGCCTCGAGGCGCAGGCGGAGATAGAGCGCTACAACCAGAGCACCGCGCGCAAGCGTTTCGAAGGCCGGCAGGACGTCTGCCCGCTGCTGTTCGCCGGCGGCTGGACCCGCGGCGCCGGCCTGCAGGAGCAGTGCCTGGAGCAGTCGGCGCATCTCGTCGCGCTGCTGCTGGCGGCACCGGAGCGTCGCGCCAATCCGCTGCGCTTAGCGCCGCCCAGCAGCCAGACAAGGCAGGGTCATCCGCAGACCGGCGGCTTCGCCCTGCTGCCAGCTAGCCTCTAGGGCGGCCTGAGCGCTCGACTCGCCGCCCACCTCGCCATGCTTGCCCCCGCTCTCCAGCCAGGCGGCGTGGGCTTCGATCAGGGCGCGGTGGTGCTCGCCCCAGGCACAGGGCTCCGCCCCCATCAGGTGGGTCAGGCGCCGGGCGTAGTGGCGGGCCGCTTCCGGGCGCCCGTCGAGCAGGCTGACCTCCGCCGCCGCGATCAGGAAGCGATAGCCGTTGTGCCCAACGCAGCCGGCATCCAGCAGCGCTTCGCCTTCTTGTAGCGTCGCCAGGCGCGTCTCGATCTGCTCTTCCAGCAGCGCCCGGGTGCCCAGCACCCAGGGGCCGATAAAGGCTTTCAGGCCGTGCTGTTCGACCAGCTGCCAGGCACGCTCGATGCTGGCTCGCGCCTCGACCAGCCGCCCGGTGATCAGCTCGACCCTGGCCCGACTCTCCAGCAGGAACGCCTCGAAACGACCGGAGCCCAGCCCACGCGCCACCGTCAGCGCCTGTTCGATCTGCTCGTCCGCCGCATAAGGCTCGCCCTGGGAGAGCAGAATCCATCCCGCCGTGAGCCGCGCCACCACCTCGGCACGGCGATTGCCGACCCGCTTGCCCAGCTCGGCGGCATCGAAACAGTCGGCCAGCGCCGCCTCGGTCTGGTTGGCGTAGATGCGGGCGGTACCCAGCATGAACAGGTTGGAGGCCTCCAGATCGGCGTGACCATGGGTTCGGCACAGCGATACACAGTGATCGAACAGCTCGAGGGTGCTGCGCATCTGCCCCTCGGCATAGTGGGCATCGCCCAGCCCGCTCAGGGCCTGGATCTCGGTGCGCACGTCGCCGCCACGGCGGGCCTGCTCCAGGGCGCGGGTGTGATAGGCGCGGCTGGTGGCAAAATCGCCCCGGGGGAAATAGAGATTGCCCTTGAGATAGAGCGCCTCGGCCAGGGGCAAGGGGTCCTCCAGCGACTCGGCCAAGGGCAGCAGGCCGTCGAGAATCGCCTCCTCCGCCGCCAGCGCATCGAGCATGTTCAGCACCCGGGCCAGCCACAGATCGGCCGTGATGCGCTGACGCTCCTCCCGGGCGAAGCTGCGCGCCGCCTCGAAGTGCTCCCGCGCCGCCTGGATCTGCCCGGTGGCCATCGCCACCTGGCCCTGCAGCAGCATCAGCCGGTACTCATCCTTCGGCGCGTAATCGATGGCGCGGCAATCCCTCAGCAGCGCCATGGCCTCCTCGTGCCGATAGCGAGCCATTTCCGCCACCACCGCCTGCAGGAAGGCATTCGGCGCCTCCAGCGAGCGCGCGCGATGCAGGTGGCGCGCCCGCAAGCCCGGTTCCGCCTCGCCGTAGAGCGCGGCCAGGCGCAGATGCAACCTGTCGCGCTGGATCTTGGGAATCCCCTCGTAGATGCCTTGCAGGATCAGGTCATGCACGAAGCGGTAGCTGCCCTCTTCCAGCGGACGCACCAGACTGTAGCGCTGGGGCAGTTCGGGCTGATAATCGGCCTGCCCCAGCACCTCCTGCAGCGAGGCCAGGGAGAAGCGCTGCCCCATCACCGCGGCGATGCACATGGCCCGGCGATCCAGATCGGTGAGCTGATCCAGCTTGCTCTGTACCAGATTGGCGAGGCTGGCCGGCAGGCTGCGATGAGGATGGAACAGCAGCAGCTGAGTCAGGAACAGCGGGTTGCCCTGGGCCTGGGTCACGCAGCGGGCGGCGTGCTCGGCGGGCACCGCGCCGTAGCTGGCCACCAGGGCCTCGGCCTCCTGCGGGCGCAGCGGCGGCAGCTCGATCAGGGTGAGCGGCAGCTCCGGCAGCTGCGGGCGCAGGCGGCTCTCCAGCGGGTCCTGCTCCAGGCGCGAAGTGAACAGCCAGATCACCGGCGCTTCCTGGGTACCCTGCAGCAGCCCGGTGAGCGTGGCCAGCAGTGCCTCGTCGGCCCAGTGCAGATCCTCCACCACCACCAGTTGCGGGCGATGAATGGAGCGCGCCAGGAGCAGATCGCGCAGTGCCAGCACCAGGCGCTGGCTGCGGGTCGCTGGGGTCATGGCCGCATAGAGCGACTGCGCCTCCTCCGGCTGAGGCAAGCCCAGCAGCGGACGCAGCAGCATGGCGTGATCCATCGGCAGGCGCAGCGCCGAGAGACGGGCCAGCAGATGCGCCTCGGCTATTTCCTCCCCCCGCGCCTCACCGGACGCTTGCAGCAGCGAGCGCGCGAGCTGCATCAGCGGACCTTCATCGGCGCGGGTACCGAAATCCAGCACCTCGGCCTGATGATGATCGGCATGGGCCGCGGCCATCTCGGCGAACTCCGCGCTGAGGCGCGTCTTGCCGATGCCGGCCACACCGCGGATATAGATCAGATGACCGGCCTGGTAGGCCTGGGTGCTCTCCAGGATGGCTTGCAGCTGACCCAACTGCACCCGGCGCCCCACCAGTTCGAAGCGAGCGTCATGAGCCTCGTCCCGAGGTTGGCAATAGCGCAGCCACTCCCCGCCTGCATCATCGAAAACGAAGCGCTCCGCCAACTGCACCGCCACGCCACGCTCGACCCACACGCCGCTCTGCTCACCCGACATCGAAAGCGGCGCAGCCGTAGGCCAGTGGCCGGCCTGAAGATAAACGCCACGGGCCACCCCCTGCTCCACCAGGGTAGCGGCGCACAGCAGGCCGCGCTGCGCATCGCTGCGGTAAGCCCGAGGCAGGCCGAACAGCGCCGTGCCCCCTTCCTCCAGGCTGCCGCCGAAATGCTGCACCCAGCTCGCCAGCGCCGAGGGATCGGCCGCCACGGCATGCAGCTGGATCAGTACGCGGGCGCTCTCCATCTCCTCGATATCGGAAGCGACAACGGCGGCCTCTTCGGCCTCCGCCGACAGCTCCTCGACCTCGACCTCGTAGATCTCGGCCAGATGGCGCGCGGTACGATACAGCACCGCCTTGCCACTCTCCGCCCGCTTGATGGAAGCGATGGAGACGCACAAACGCCGATCAAAACAGTACTCGGCCAGCGCCTCCTGACTCAGGCCCAGCCGCTTGCGATGCTGCTTCAAGCGCTCACGATCCAGCCGCAAGCGCCCGTCTTGGGGAATGATCAATGGTGAGACCTTCACAGAAGACATGGAACATTTTTTTCAGAAGTTTTTAACTGAAGCAACTAGATTTTATCGTCGTGGTGGATTGTTTCCTCGCCCTTTTCCCGATGGTTTGCCAGTTTTACTCGGCCAATTCGGATTCCATTCATCATCATCGTCCCCCTCAAAAGAACTGTGTTGTGGATATGAAGGAAGCCCGTCACCTACATGAATAATAATTCTTTTTGCACCAGACACAGCGAGCAATTTTTCATTTATTTCCACAATGCTAGCTTTAGCATCATTACTTTTTGCACTGGACATAAAAATCATGCTAGCCAAGCTAATAATTAAATCAGAATTCCGAAGTTCCACTTCCACACCAACTGAATATTCATAAGAACCTCTCCGAATTGGCTTTAGGGCAGAAAAAACAAAACCCCTAACTTTATCTTCCAGCATTTTATTTTTGCTAGGATACCAGGTTGTTTTCACTGCGCTAAAAAAATCTAAAGCACCGAGATCTGCTAAAACCCTCATTATTTTATTGTTTGCTTCTTTCCCATTCTTTGCTTCGAAGGCAACCAATAAATTAAGAATGCCGCCTTGCGAACTTGCTTCCACAACAGCATCACTAAAATTTTTTCTGATTTCCGACTCCAAAAATTCAATATCCATTACCACTCCCAACCATAACGCTACCGAAAAATATCGACTCAAATCAGCACCAGAATCAGATGAGCCGACAGTTAGCGCCAAGGATAATTTTCATTCTCACAAAAGTGTACAGCTGCAAATATTTTCATGAGAGCTAAAAAAAATTTATAGATCAACATTATTCCCGCAAGCATTAGAGGACAACTGTTGATCAATTGAAAAGTCTAGAGCATCTCGCCATTAACTTTCGCTCCTCGCCTCAGCTGATTCGAAAAGTGGTCTACCGAAAGCTGTTTGCAGCTACAAGCCAAATCTCAATCCTTACTGCACAAGACTGTCTTCGCCGACAGCTTCTCGACCCCGACCTCGTAGATCTCGGCCAGATGGCGCGCGGTACGATAGAGCACCGCCTTGCCACTCTCCGCCCGCTTGATGGAAGCGATGGAGACACACAAGCGCCGATCAAAACAGTACTCGGCCAGCGCCTCCTGACTCAGGCCCAGCCGCTTGCGATGGTGCTTCAAGCGCTCGCGATCCAGCCGCAAGCGCCCGTCTTGGGGGATGATCACTGGGTGGCTACCTTTGCCGTGTTGTTGAGGCATGATGAAGCGTGACAATATTTAACTGACAGTCAGCCACTAAAAAGCAAATTGAGTTAGTGCCCCGAGGGTTATAGAACGAGTGTCTGACCCTCGTCTGTAATACTATGGGTAAAGATATATGATCTCCGAAGAAAGGTAGCACGTCGCAAGCTCAGTCTCCCAGAACTGGCCACAGATCTGCAGAATGCAAGCAAGGCCTGCTAGATCATGGGCTACTCCCAGCAGCAGCTTGATATCGTCGCGCTAATATTATCTATTTTCCGACCACAGCAGCTTGTCGAAACTTACTCAGCGGACAACACCTTTTATATCTTCAAATTCGTCGATGACATTTTGCGCCACTAAACGACAGGCACGCAAATACTCTTCAACCACTTCTTTTAACTCACGGTTCACATCATATTCTTCTGTTACGCGATACATGCGAGCTGTTCTATCTCTAAACTCATCAGTTATCCTAACCCTCTGTCCTCTTCCTCTATATTCTTCAACCAAACCATCTATATACTCATCGGTTTTATTTTTTACAACGAAGTCGATTTGCGAGACCTTCTCTTGAAACAAGGCATTAAGATCATCAAATGGTGGTGAATCACAGGTCAAGCGATCTTGCCTAGAGTCTATAAATTCTGCAAATTCATTAATGTAATTTTCAGGATATCTGGACTCATTTACATTTCTCCCCCGGAGTTCTTCAATAGAGCTTTTAAGACCAGAAAATGGGTCTGGCCATCCATTCCTGTACTGCTGAAGATATTCAGGGAAACTTCCCCCCCACCCTTCAAGAGAAGAAATAGCCATATCAGAGAAGATACGCGAAAAACTAAAGTCAATCATAAGCAGCTCCCATCTCGCATTTTCAAGCTCTCTCAGCTGCTCTTGAACTAAACCCTCAAGCTGACTGGCGCGACTCATTGCTTGTTGCGCTCTCTGCCTCGACTCCTGAAGCTCCTCCTCTAGCATTTCCTGCTGCAATTCCACCGTCACGATCTGGCTTTTTACATCATGAAGACTAGTTTCAGCTTGATCTCTTTCGTCTTGCAAAATTTTAATTTGCTCCTCGATTTCCAGCCGGTAAAACGCAGCTTCCGCAAGATTCGCTTGAAGATTTTTTTCAGCCTCATCTCTCTCAGCTTGCAAAATAAGAGTCTGGCTCTCAACTTCTAATCTACTCAATTCCGCTGATGCAAGTTTTTCTTGCAGAAGTTGATGTTGGAATACGGGCCGAACAGTATAAATATAACCAAACAACACAACGAGAAGCATAGCTGCTTGAGAAAGAGCCCCAACCCATGCCGCCAATTGAGAATATTTGTTTCGCTTTTGACTCTTATCGGGGACAGGCTCAAGGCTGTCAGGAACAAGAATAATGGGAGATTCACCATTAGTTTTGTATTTTCGCCACCTATCCATAAACATTTCCCGTCAACCATTAAGCATGAAGCATGCTGCAAAATTAACGCCAAACTGTCAGCTCGCCCCAAATCATTAAGCTTCGCACAGTAAAATGAAGGCGTTTGGCGCCGCACCGGTTAGACGCGTAAATTTATCGCGCCTGTAACCATACGATAAAGCACCGCCTTGCCACTCTCGGCCCGCTTGATGGAAGCGATGGAAACGCACAAGCGCCGATCAAAACAGTACTCAGCCAGCGCCTCCTGACTCAGGCCCAGCCGCTTGCGATGCTGCTTCAAGCGCTCACGATCCAGCCGCAAGCGCCCGTCTTGGGGGATGATCACTGGTGGCTTCCTTTGTCAGGTGGGTGGGGCATGAGAGGGATGGTTGGCTAACGCGAAGTTGCAACCGCAGTGAAGCCGTCGTCGGCAACTTGTAGTTAGGTCCTCGGCACCTGCACCTCATCAATGACATCAACACCAAGCACGTTCTTCAGTGCGATCAGCGGCCTCGAGAGCGCGCCGGCTAGAACAAGTACCGTCCTTACATTCTTTGCCTGCCCGTTAGCACCCTGAACCGCCTCAAGTACTGCTTGGTACTTGATGCATTGGTAGAGTCCTCGGGTGATGTCCACATCATCCGATGAGGCAGGCTTCACTTCGATACCGATGTGCTCACCACGATGATTAAAGAACACATCTACGAAGTCTCCAGATGGCAGTGCATACTCCTGCTCCCCAGGGCTAAGGGTGGGCGGCAGCCCAACAACGTGAGGATATTTTGCAATGTAAGCCTTTAGTGCCTTGTGGGCCTCGCTCTCTCCACCCCTGCGTTCTCTTGCCTGATCCACAAACACATGAAAATCGGGAGCGGCAGGAGACAAGCCAAAGAACTCCAAAACCTCTGCCCACCGCGAGAACCCATATATCTTCGCCAGCTCTGCATCCACCACCTGCCGACGCTGCCGCTTCGAGAGCTTCCTATAGTCAGCGAGCGTGCCAAAGAACTCGCTTATGCCCTCGCCCGGAAGCCCACTGCTTTTGTTAATGACGAGGCACTGGATGGGAGGAACTTCTAGCTGCCAATGCTTCCCCACCGCGATCATGCTCTGGCCCACACTCCCAAGCACGTAGTTCAGGTTGCGGGGATTCGGCATACCAAGCTCTGCGGCAAGATTCTCGTACGTAATCGGCTCGCCAGCATAAGCTTGGCGCACTAGAAGGGGCAGCGCCTCTCTCGCACGCCGCTGATAGAGCTTGTCTCCTGTTAGAGACTCAGATATCCTTGCTGTTGACATCTAAAAGACCTCTTTTTTCAACAACCTAACGCTTTGCACAGCGGCGCAAGGTACGAGCGTCCGGCGCCGAAGGCGTGCACTGCTGCAAATCGTTATACCTGTCTAACCGCTTGGATAAGCTCAAGCAGTCTTTCCGGGAGCTGCTCGTCGGACAGGTGTTCTGCTAGAGCATTTCCCAAAATTGGTTTGCTCATCCTCTTTCCTCCCTGATTTAAGCTTCTAATTTTCTTAGAAAACTTCTCTTCGTTTTCCTGACAGCTTGCGCGAAGCTCCGAAATTGCCTCAACAGTCCAACCCGTCGGCACCTCTTTCTCCGCTGCCTGTAAATACTGGCTCCAGCCTGAGTGCAGCGCCTCATCACTGAATGCATCCTCGAATTCTCTATCGCCGACCACGTACTTCCTCTCGTTCGGAACATTCAAATTATTTATCAGCTCTGAAAGCTCTGGAGAGGCATCATTGTCATATAGCAAATGAATATTATCAGGGTTATGTATTTCAAGAATTGCTCGTGCAAACCCAGGTATGTTAGTTATTCCTTTGCAGTTCATTACTTTTATAAGAGACGACGATAGTGTTTCATTAAATCTGTTAAGGAAATAAGATGGTAAAAACTGCTCCTCAGTCTCTCCTTCGACGATAACAATATGTCGTGAAAAGAACAGATATGTGTTCTCAACTCCAAGAGAGCGGAGAACTCTGTCTGCCAGTTCGACATCCTGTCTTAAATATCGAACCCGGCTTCTGTTTTCGTTGTTTTCAAGCAACCTAAGCTGTCTTGGACTTACTGCATTGATTATAAAAGGAGAATGAGTGGTGAGGATTACTTGACTCCCGTTACGAGAGAAACTTTTTACTGTATCCAAAAATTCAATTTGTGCTTTTACATGAAGATGAGTATCTGGCTCATCAAGTAAGTAAATTGTGGATGTATCATGCTCCAGAAGGGATTGCTCTTTTTTATACTCCAATAGAGCCATGGTAATTCTTCGCTTAGTTCCATCCCCTTTCTTATCTATTGACACCTCCTTGCCACCTTCCATAAACTTAACCTTTGCATCAATATTTAAATCCCTCTTTTGATATATTGGTTCAATTTTAACTTCTGTGAGTTCACTTAGAAACATTTGCATACGATCAAGAATTCCCGTCTCTGCAATGCTTTGTTCTATATGCTGGGAATAGCTATTAATCTTTTCCCTAACAATTTCTTCTATAGTTTTATCTTCGCTTATCTTTTCGTCCCAAATCTCACTTTGTTTTCCCTTTAGAAAAACCTCTTTGAAAAAACCGGAAACATTTTCAAAATGCCTTCCATCAAGTTGAATATTATTGAAAGAAGGAAACGAGGCCCCTTCTATCTCTACCTCATCACCTGACAATTTTCCCAATATTAACGATTTTAAATTTTCTACATTTGAATTCGACCTAACTGGGAGCCCTAACGTCTTTGCAATCTGCTTGATCCTCGCCTCTGTTTCCTGAAGGGATACGTCAAGATCATCATCTTGCAACCAATCGGTAATCTCTCCAATATAACGAGGTGTGGGAACTGCTATTAAGTTATTCTGATTAATAATGTCGTCATTTCTCTGATAGATCTTGCTAAATGTAAAATCTTCCGTCTCAACACCAATCTCAATTATTTCTAGATCATGATTGAAATCATCTAGCTCAATCATTTTTCCTTGAGTTATAAGTTTCAAGCACTCAATAAGAGAAGACTTTCCTGCATCATTTTCACCTACAACAACTGTTAATTCATCATCAAAATCAATACAAAAGTCGAGCAGGCATCTAAACCCATTAACTGACAACTTTCTTATTTTCACGTTAGGTGCTCCTAGCTATTTTTTTGTCCGGCCAGATCACACGAGTAAAAATCGTAGCTCAGCGAAGTTTTTTACGTCGTTGTACTTCACTTGAAAATTCATCACATTTCGAGATTTGATTTAGAATTTGGATTAGGTTTGTATTTTCCGTATTTTCAATCAAAACGTCCTTGAGACGCCCCCAGTATTCACTTGAAACCTGCTTCAGGACACCTGAAAACATCTCAAATGCAAGCCGTCTTTCAAAATCCGCCCATTTTTCCGACATAATAATCTGTGTTCTTGGTGAATTTAGATCTAAATCTGCGTCTCCACAAATATCTACTACCAAAATTATTGGAAGCGGCCATGAAAGCCTCACTTGATTCTTTTGCATTCTCCATGACTCAGGAAACAATGTGGTTGGCACTTCAATACCGTGTAGCGATAGCTTTGAGACAGACTTATTGAGCACGCGATACGAATCAGATTGATCAATTTCACCATCCTCATCGATCGATATATTTGTCGCCGATTCTTTTATTTCATTTACACCAAGAGAAATACTCTTACCAAGTTCATACGCTTCGCCGTTGATATCTATAGTTCGAGAGGTCATTTCTAATCTAGATACGGGCACACCATGACTCTCTAGTATGGCTATCACTGCAGATCCGACGAATCCTTTTGATGGTTCATTAAATTCGACCTCAATTTTCCGTACGTTATCATGATCTGCCCATGAGTGGTTTTCTAATGAACTAGCGCGAACCTGAAGAAAGCTTGTCTCGTCCCTAGATTTGCTGTGTGAAGAAGTTTCTATTTTAATTTCGAATGGTGGGTTGGGAATAATTCCTTCTACAGAATCTATAAATTCGCTTTCACTCATACGGTCCCAAGGGTTTTCAGATTTACGAAGGAACAATTTTGTGGTCGTACCAGGTATTGATCGATTCCCAGGCTGTATCCAAAATATACTTTCTTGCCCTTCGACAGTAAGGCTCAACGGCGCGCTAGATTCATGTGGTCCATATACACGCCTAGTATCGACAGAAAGCGTGTCTGCAACCATAAAGCACGAAAGAATACCAATACCAAATCTTGATGTGGGCGTAAAACTCGCCTTAGATTGCGACTTGAGATCATAGAATTCGGACGACTTGTAGAACGATGAACCAACTTTTGAATAGTAAGAATCGATAATATGCTGGTCCATTCCAGTCCCGTTGTCTTCCACCTCGAGAATATCTTGCCCTTCATGAGAATAATATTTTACCAATATTTTTGGCGAATAGTTTGTTTCCCATGCACACTCTAAAGCCTGCCTCAACAAGCACGCGTCAATAGAGTTTTGAATAAGCTCCCTCAATGCAACCTCGGGGTTACCGTATAGTTTAGTCCCCATCAGAAGATCTATTACTTGCTTTTTACTTAGATTGAACTGAGTTTGCTTATAAAGATAAATCGGGTCGCCGTCGATATTTTTTTGCGTTTCAATCTTTGAGCGATTAACTCTCAGAGGAAGATTAATTGCATGTTGCCCTAAAAAGCGATTATCTTGTTTATTTATAGACGCAAAAATATTGTTACAGGCGCCGAGCTCGATATCGATCAGATCGCAAAAATCGTTTATCGAAGCCTCAATAGCTGGGTGACCGCACTTTGCATGAAACTGTATAATATCCGGTGTTATACTCCATGCTTCTACTGCTCGGTGCTTATTCCATTCGCGTAACGAAACTGGATGACGCACATACAGATGGGACAGTAGAACGGAAGGCGTTCGCTTTGCGTCAAAATCAAGGATATCTGCTAGGCGCAGAAGACTAGCAATCAATTGTAGGTTTGCATAAAGGCTTGGGCCACATAAGTACGCCGAGTCTAAATCAAATACGCAAAGCGGATCTTCGTTATGACTGAAACATATTCGCGCAAACTCAACTGTAAGATCAGTGTCTCGAAATACGATTTTATTCATCCAATCTTTTTTTATGATTTCCTTAGCTCGATCTGCATGTGTAGTCCTTATATATTCTGTAATAAGATGAGCCTTTGCAGTATCAGCTCCAGTTTGATCTCCTTTATCTATGCACCTCTCTATCCAATCAAGGTCATCTGGTCTGGAAAAATAGAACCGCTGGAATTTTCTATACTCTAGCTTTTCCTCTTCATTTTCAAAGTTTGGGCTCGTGTCCCATACCTTCTTCCAGGCTATTACATCTGCTTCATCTGGAGCCATGCCAATGTCGTGAAAAAAAGCAGATAATGTGAGCAGCATTAATTCCGGGATATTCAGTGAATTTAACTGCTCTTCGGATAGCAAGCGCTCCATCAACGACAAAACACGGAATAAATGATCACCATCGTGTAGAGTGAACTCTCCCATGTGTCTAAGAATGCTTTTTGTTCTCTGGAAGGCGTAGTAGGTAGCGTTGTCAATAATCTCAAGAACTTGAGTTCCAGCAGGATCGTCGTCGCACTTGTCTTTCAGAACGCGATAAACAGAGCAAGTTGGTAACCTTGACTTAGTTTCGGCTTTCCAATCATCAAATGTCATATTCTTTCTCAATTGTACTGTGCACCAGATGTTGAATCCGTATAACGCTCGCCATCACCGGCAGCAAAAAGCAGAGCGACGAGGAACGAGGAGCGCCGCTTTTTGCTGTCCGAGTTGATGGGTTTGTTATGTGCTTGCATCTTTCAACAGCCTTTCTATCTCCGACTCAAGGAGCGTTGGCTCCGGGTAGAGCCTTTTTGAATAGAGCCAATTTCGCCGAGGACCAATCGAAAAGACACCGCTATACAGCTTGTACCCTGGATACACCCTGAAGTCATAGGCCGATAGAATCGCTTTTGCTTGCTCCTTCGTGAACCGCCACTGAAGACCGCTGCGTTTGCCCGGACGAGTGTCCTCAAGGTGGCACTCAAGGCCCATATTAGTAACTTTGAGCCACGTTTCTTGAGTCGAAGTGTGAAAAACTTTTACGCTCTTTGGCTCCAACGCCGCTGTAGCCGGAAGTTCTGGCTCTTCGGGCTCCGGTTCTTGTACAGGTGTTCGCAGCAACGTCTGGTAGGCGATCCATGCCCCAAATCCAGCAATTGCGGTCGTCGCAATCTGGGAAACTACATTCACTATGTCTACAAAGCATGACCAAGACAATGTGTGTCACCGTTTTTTGAGCACATAACGCCGCACAGCACGCGCGGTTACGAAATGGAGGCGAAGCCGCAATGCAGTAACCGTCGCAGTGACTGTGATTGTTATGTTCATTGTGCACGCTGATCGTAAACTATCTGCGCGTCATCCAAAAACCCAAAGACCGCGCCCGCAATGCTTTCAGAATTCTTCCTAAACTCCTCCATTTTCTCAGCAAGGAACGAAGCAGCGGCATCGGTTACGTGACTCTCATTTAACCCAATGGAATCTAATCTCCCACCCAGTATGTTCTTCGCTTTGAGTGCCGTATCCACCCAATCAAGCCGATCGTCGGTATAGCTATCATGATGAACTACAGAGTTTCTCTCGAAACGATAAACCTCACATGTCTTTTTTACTCTTTTTATTGCTTCTTTTAGTCCTGACTGCTCCACCTTCCGGTTGGTCAAAATAGAGTTATGATTTACATGTTCTTTAGCCATCTGAATATCACAGAGATAATTCACAAAGATTAGAACCCTGTCATAAACCGACCTACTTCGAATCAAGTAATTTTCAACATGAAACTCTATGTATTCAGCGAGCTGATGATCATTTTGGCAATAACGGTATGACTGCCGAATACAGTCTTCGGCAATTTTCAGCTTGTCTAGAGCGATCCGAATGGTCTTGCATGATTTCCAGCAATCAACATGGTACTGCTGAATATCGTCTAGCGCCTCATCCTTGGCATGAGTCTCAAGATCTCTAAGGAACGAATCAAATATCGGGTGACTCAAAATTTGACCTCTTGCCAAACATAACAGTGATTGGACTGCACATCCTGATATTCAATGAACAACCTGCTCGTTCAAAAATATTATCTGACGCGCTTCATTTCTTCCAACTCGTTGATTTTTCAAACGCCTAAGTATAGCTCAGCAACTTATGCAGAATTCGCGTACGTGCGTGCTTTGCCGGCTCCAATATACTGTATGCGGCTTACCTAATATGCTGGTATGTAGCCGAGTGCCTTTTGCACACCAGATTTTGTTTCTGTTAACCGATTCCTAAACCAGCCCAAAGCCGCGCCGCCTCACCTGTATAAATCAGCCACCCAATCACCCCACAATTCACCACTACCCCACACCAAAATATGACCTGAAATGGCTGCTTCCTAGTTTTGTGCCGAAACAGCCGCTGCGCTATCAGCGCGCCTGGCCAACCACCGATCAGGCCTGCGAAGAGCAGCGTGGCTTCCGGTGTGCGCCTTCTGCCCTTCCCTGCTGCGGCTTTGTCGATGCCGTACATGGCGAAGGTGATCACGCTCAGCAGCGCGTATGCCGCCAGGAGATGCATTGGCACGTGGCCGGCAGCGCTCAGGGCTGCCAGGAGTGCAAAGAACGCAGCGGCGATGGCGCATGCCATTATCAGTCCTCTGGAACCGTGGTGATGCGTGGCGTGCCGCTTTCAGGTAGCCCGCCTTCTGCGCTCTCGGTCTGTTCTGGCTATCTCGTGTCAGGTGGTAGGTAATCGGCTCGTTGACTGTTGGGCGGCGCCCATCGCGGGGAAAGGCGCTGATGTGGACGAACACGCGAGGGCCGCCTGCGGCTGGCGTGATGAAGCCGAAGCCCTTGGCGTCGTTCCACTCGGTGAGTTTGCCTTCATGACGCATGGGTTATCTCTTCTGAATCAATCAATTGTCAGAGAATACCATGCGCGGTCGAAACTATTTGGATTCAGTAAGTTACTGGAGAATGTAAATAGGACTGATTTCGTCTGGCGGGGAAGTTGGGAGTCGGGGCACGCTACCGCCCCTGCTGGCAGAATGGATGATGGTTCGCATCATCCTAATGCGGCAGTCCCTGAGTACGTCTTGGTTACTTAGTCATCTTCTGTGACTTTTTACTAACCGTAACCAAGCGAAACGTTTAGAGCAACGTCAACGAAAGCATGAGGGGAACAAAAAAAACCGAAGGCTGGGTAACCAACCTTCGGGGTCAATTATTTAAATCAGGTCCGCGTTACTGCCGCGGACCTGTCGTTCAGCGGTGCAGGTCGAAGCGGTCGTTCTCCATGACCTTGACCCACCCTTTCACGAAGCGGTCGATCATGCGCTCTTCACCGCCGTTGGCGGCGTACTCCTCGGCGATGGCGCGTAGCTGGGAGTTGGAGCCGTACACGAGGTCGACGCGGGTGGCGGTCCACTTCTTCTCACCCGTCTTGCGGTTGCGGCCTTCGAAGCGCTCTTCGCTCTCGTCGAGGGGCTCCCACACGGTGCCCATGTCGACGAGGTTGACGAAGAAGTCGTTGGTCAGCTGGCCGGGGCGGTCGGTGAGGATGCCGTCGTCGTTGTCACCCACGTTGACGCCGATGGCCCGCATGCCGCCGAGCAGCGCGGCCATCTGCGGTACGCTGAGGTTGAGCATGAAGGCGCGGTCCACCATCAGATGCTCGGCGGGGATGGAGGTCGCCTGGGGCTGCATGTAGTTGCGGAAGGCGTCGTGCCTCGGCTCCAGGTAGGCGATGGTATCCACCTCGGTCATCTCCTGGGTGGCGTCGGTACGGCCCGGGGTGAACGGCACGGTGACGTTGTGCCCGGCCGCCTTGGCCGCCATCTCGACCCCGACGCTACCGCCCAGCACGATCATATCCGCCAGGGAGATGTTGGCGTCCGAGTCGTCCTTGATCTGCTCGAGCTTGTCGATCACCTCGAACACGCCGGAGCGCTTGTTGATGTCCCAACCTGTTTGCGGTTCGAGCCGGATGCGCGCGCCGTTGGCGCCGCCGCGGTGGTCGGTCTGGCGGTAGGTGCAGGCCGAGGCCCAGGCGGTGCTCACCAGTTGCTTGGCGGTGAGGCCGGAGTCGGCGATCTGCTGCTTGAGGGTGGCGATCTGCTGGTCGTTGACCAGCGGCCCCTGGTGATCGGGTACCGGGTCCTGCCAGATGAGCTCTTCATCCGGCACCTGCGGGCCGAGGTAGCGGGCGCGCGGGCCCATATCGCGATGCAGCAGCTTGTACCAGGCGCGAGCGAACTCGTCGGCGAGCTTGTCCGGGTTCTGGTGGAATTCCTTGGCGATCTCCAGGTAGGTGGGATCGGTGATCATCGCCATGTCGGCGGTGTTCATCACCGGCGGGTTCTTCTTGCCTTCCACGTGGGCGTCGGGCACCCAGTAGCCCTCCTTGACCTCGACCGGCTCCCACTGGTTGGCGCCGGCGGGCGATTTTTTCACCTCCCACTGGTGGGCGAAGATGGTGTTGAGGTAGGAGTTGTCCCACTTGGTCGGGGTCGGGGTCCAGGCGCCTTCGAGGCCGGAGGTCACGGTGTACTCGCCGAGGCCGGTCTCATTGGTGTTGGCCCAGCCGAAGCCCTGCTCGTGGATCTTGGCGGCCTCGGGGGCATCACCCACGGCATCCGGCGAGCCGTTGCCGTGCATCTTGCCGAAGGTGTGGCCGCCCACCGTCAGCGCCACGGTCTCGCGGTCGTTCATGCCCATGCGGGCGAAGGTCTCGCGTACGTCCTGGGCGGACTTCATGGCGTCCGGCACGCCGTTGGGGCCTTCCGGGTTGACGTAGATGAGACCCATCTGCACCGCGGCGAGGGGGTTGTCGAGTACGCGGCTGCCGTCTTCCCAGCTGCCGGTGTAACGCTCGTCGTTGGTGGCCAGCCACTCGGTCTCGGGACCCCAGTAGATGTCGTCCTCGGGCGCCCAGATGTCGGCGCGACCGTAGCCGAAGCCGAAGGTGCGGAAGCCCATGGTTTCCAGCGCCCGGTTGCCGGCGAGCACCAGCAGGTCGGCCCAGGAGATCTTCTCGCCGTACTTCTGCTTGATCGGCCACAGCAGGCGGCGTGCCTTGTCCAGGTTGCCGTTGTCGGGCCAGCTGTTGAGCGGGGCGAAGCGCTGGGCGCCGGTGCCGCCGCCGCCGCGACCGTCCAGCGCGCGGTAGGTACCGGCCGCATGCCACGACATGCGAATGAAGAACGGGCCGTAGTGGCCCCAGTCGGCGGGCCACCAGTCTTGCGAGTCGGTCATCAAGGCATCGAGGTCGGCGCATAGCTCGTCGACGTCGAGCTGCGAGAACGCCTCGGCATAGCTGAAGTCGGCACCGAACGGGCTGGCATCCGGGTGCTTCTGATGAAGAATGTTGAGGTTGAGCTGGTCGGGCCACCAGTGCTCGTTGCCCTGCAGACGGGACGTGGTGCGCGCCCCGTACTCCCGGCGTGTAGGCTTTTGATCGGACACGGTCTTCTCCTCGACTGAATGGTGGCCCACAGGACAGTTGGACTGACGATTTTGTATCGCCTCGGATTCAGCACCCTCTGACCGAGCCAGAAGGAAGAGAGGCGTCCTGTAAGCCGTCAAAATACAGTGAAGGAGTCAGGAACGAAGCCGTCAAGCAAGAGGGAGGCTTTCGGCTCGATAGGGGTAGGCTATGAGCGCGGCTCGCAACCACATGTGCTCAACAACCACCATGAAACGCCGGCCGAGATTTCGCTAGAACATGCGCTCGCCGGGCAGCCGGGAGGCTTGGCGAAGCCATTCCGTGAGCTGCGCTTCGTCGATCGGTTCGTCCTGGTGGATATGCAGGTAGCGGGTGTTGGGGTCCTTGGATTCGATGGGTGGCGGTGGTTCCAGCGAGGCGCCGTTGAGAAACGCCACCTTGAGGTACTTGGTGAAGCAGTGGAAGGTGAGAAACCACCCCTGGCCCTCGACCCCATAAAAGGGCGAGTTCCATCTCACGGCCTTGCGCACCTCGGGAACCGTACGCACGATGAGCGCATCGAGCCTGCGCCCGACGTCGTGCTTCCACTCCGGCATGGCGGCGATGTAGGCCTGCACCGGGGCGTCGCCGTCACCCTTGGGGATCTGTGGGTTGCCTCCCGAAAGAAGCTTCGGCTTGGCTTCGGCCGAGGGTTTGGGATTATCGCGTGCCATTTGTGCCTTTCCTCCCTGATCCGTTCGAATGAAGGCGGTTGGCGTGACGCCGGCAGGCCGGTCAGCTACCGCCCTACCCCGGATAAGTTACCTAGGCAGCAACAAGCCGCTTGACCTTGAGCTCATTGCGATGCTGTTCGGCATGCCAAAGTTCGTATTGCGCCTGCTGGTTCAGCCAGCTTTCTGCCGATGTATCAAACGCGATAGACAGCCGTATTGCCATTTCCGGGCTAATGCCAGCCTTACCGTTCAACACAGCGCTCAGGGTCTTTCGACTCACGCCCAATCCTTCTGCGGCCGCCGTTACAGACAAGCCAAGAGGCTCGAGGCATAGCTCGCGCAATACTTCACCAGGGTGGGGGGGATTGTGCATCAGCATGGCGGGTACCTCAGTGATAATCCTCGTAATTTACTATCTCGGCATCTCCATCTTCGAACCGAAACGTCACTCGCCAGTTACCACTAACCGTGACTGACCAAATTCCGGAGCGGTTCCCTGTAAGGGCGTGCAGCCTAAGGCCAGGCAAATCCATATCTTTGGCATCTGTTGCTGCATTCAGCCTACCGAGAATCAACCGAAGCCTATTGGCATGAGCGGCCTGAATCCCTGCTGTGCTGCCGGACTTGAAGAATTTAGCCAAGCCCTTGTGTTTGAAGCTTCGGATCATGTCTCAAGTGTAACCTGTAACGCCTCAGGTATCAATATGGATGTGCAGACGCATGCTACGCGGGGCTCTGCTCTCGCCCTATATCGCCCAGCATACTCTCCAGCTCGCTCTCGCTGACGCCGAGCATCTGCAGGATGTTGCGCTGGGCGGCATTGAGGATGTGCTGGCGTTCCTGCTCGCCGGGCAGGCTCTTGGCGATAGCCACGGCGCCTACCAGCGAGGCGAGAATGGCGCGGGACTTGTCGGCGATGACCTCGCGGTCGGCTTCGAAGGGCAGTTTCTTCAAGCGACTCAAGGCGATGAGCCGGGTTTCCAGCATCTTCTTCATGCTCAGGTAGGAGGCTTCGAAGAGCGTGCGGACCTCGGCGTTCTCGTTGCCGATCTCGTTGAACAGCACGGTCTCCGGCCCCGGCTTGTGCTTGCGCTCCAGCTCCTGGAGATTCCAGCAGTTGGCGACCAGCTCGGTCAGGTGCTTCACCGAGAGCGGCCCCTTGACCAGCCTGGCCGCGCGGCTGCTCTCGAGGGTTTGCCGCACCGAGGCGTGGTAGAGCGCTTCCTTGGAGGCGAAGTGGGCATAGAAAGCGCCGTGGGTCATCTTGGCCAGCTTCATGATCTGAGCGATGGAGACTTTCTCGAAACCCTTGCGGCTGAACAGCTCGATGGCCGACTTGAGAATACGCTCGCGCGATTTGGCCTTGTGGTTCGTCGAGTAGGGCATGGCGATCTCACACTCCCACGCTGAATATTATGTTGATCATATCAACCTGACTGTTAGCGTGGCACAACCCCAAGCTGTTCAGGAAATTACCATGCAATCACCGCTCGTCATCACCGGCATGGGCATGATCAGTCCCCTTGGTTGTGGCGTCAAGGCAAGCTGGGAGCGCCTTCTCGCCGGCCGTTCCGGCATCTCTCCGATCACCCGCATCGATACCGGCGAACTGCCGATCAAGGTGGCAGGCTCGGTGCCAGGCATCGAGGATGACCCTGAAGCCGGCCTCGACCCGGACCGCGTGCTGGATGCCAAGGAGCGTCGCAAGCTGGAGCTGTTCAGCCTCTATGCCATGGCCGCCGCCGAAGAGGCGCTGACCCAGGCCAACTGGTTTCCCGAAAGCGATGCGGACCGGCTGGCCACCGCCACCATCATCGGTTCCGGCATCGGCGGCTTCCCCACCATCACCCAGGCGCAGAGCACCCTGACGGCGCGCGGCCACCGCCGACTCTCCCCATTCACCGTGCCGGCTTTCCTGGCCAACCTGGCGGCGGGTAACGTCTCGATCCGCTATGGCCTGCGCGGGCCGATCGGCTGCCCGGTCACGGCCTGTGCGGCCGGGGTGCAGTCCATCGGCGACGGCATGCGCATGATTCGCAGCGGCGAGGCCGAGGTGGCCCTGGTGGGCGGCGCCGAGGCCTGTATCGACCCGCTGTCGCTGGCCAGCTTCCACGCCATGAAGGCACTCTCCACCGAGCAGGACGATCCCGGCAAGGCGTCACGCCCCTTCGACCAGGGCCGCAACGGCTTCGTGATGGGAGAAGGCGCAGGGCTGCTGGTGATCGAAACCCTGGCCCACGCCGAGGCGCGCGGGGCGACGCCGCTGGCGATCCTTAGCGGCTACGGCACCAGCGCCGATGCTCACCACATCACCGCCGGCCCGGAAGATGGCGGTGGCGCCGCGGCGGCCATTCGGGCCGCGCTGCGAATGGCGGGCCTGAAGCCCACCGATATCGACCACATCAACGCTCACGCCACCTCGACCCCGGTCGGCGACCGGGCCGAGATCGCCGCCCTGCGCAACGCCTTCGGCGACGCCCTGGCTGGCATTCCGATCTCTGCCACCAAGTCCTCGACAGGGCATCTACTGGGTGCCGCCGGCGGCGTGGAGAGCATCTTTTCCGCCTTGGCCGCCATGCACGATCGCCTACCCCCTACCCTGAACCTGGAGAACCGCGACGAGGATCTGCACGACCTGGATATCGTCTCCGGCCAGGCGCGGGAGCACGCCACTCAGCACGTACTGTGCAACGGGTTCGGCTTCGGCGGGGTGAATGCCGCGCTGATCGTGAGCAAGGTGTAGAGAGCCGAGCCGGCCTTCATCGTTAAACGGTAGTGCCCTGGGCCAGATACCTGGCTCGGGGCACTAATGGCACTTTCGCTGTATGGCTACGCAGCGACAGGCCGCTCGAAGCTCAGACGGGCACGTTCGACCTCGTCTCGGATGACGCAGCCTATCGCGTGGTCGTTGATCAGCCCCATGGCCTGCATGAAGGCGTAAACCGTTGTCGGGCCAACGAACTTCCAGCCTTGTTTCTTGAGCGCCTTCGACAGGGCTATCGACTCCGCCGATGTCGATGCACTCTGTGGCTCGACGTCTTGGTGAGCAGCTGGCTCATAGCGCCAGAAGAAGGCCGCAAGAGAACCTTCTCGCTCGACGAGCTCCATGGCACAGCGAGCATTATTGATGACTGCTTCGATCTTGCCGCGGTGCCTAACGATGCCCGGATCGCCTAGCAAGCGCTCGACGTCGTGATCGTCAAACCGAGCGATACGGGTAAAGTCAAAGCCGCAGAAAGCGGCGCGAAAGTTCTCTCGCTTCGCGAGTATCGTGCGCCAGCTCAAGCCTGACTGAAACCCTTCGAGGCACAGCTTTTCGAACAGGCGCCGATCATCGCTGACCGGGAATCCCCATTCAGTGTCGTGGTACGCAAGAAACTCAGGTGCAGCGCTACACCAGCGGCAACGTTGGCGTCCGTCAGGGCCAGGAATCAGATTTGTCATTTTGTCGTCCTGAGTGAAGCAGGTCGGAATGCTAGGAGAGCAGAAACGCTAGCCGCTCATCCGCCTTGGAGGGAGCCACTTCGATGATTTCCGCGCTCACGACACCTTCTGCCACGAACGGATCCTCGCTGACACGCTGCTGAAGATCATCCAGAGAGGCGTTATGCGCCAAGATGGCTCCCCCCAACTTCGGCTGGATAGTGCCCGAGACAAGGAACACTCCCTCATCGAAGCCGCGCTCGAGCCACTGTTTGTGCCCCTCCATGAAGCGACCTGCCTCGCTCTTGTTGCTGGCGAAGCGTAGAAGTACCAAGTGCATGACTAGCCCTCTTTTTGTGATTGTTCGGCGCGCAGGCGCGGAGATACGCCTGTGCAGGTGTCTAGCCAATCGAGCAACTGCTCGACCTCCGCATCGACGAAGTTCCCGTCTTGATAGGCATTTGCCACGAGGGCAATCCCTTGGCTTCGCGCCAGCAGGTGCATCGCGAGTACATCGGCATCGGCTTCATGTCCCATGGCAGCGAATTGCCGGCGTAGCCAGGTACGGAACAAGGTCATGACTTCGTTCGCAGCATCGCGCTGGAGATGCTCCAGCTTTGCAAGCTCGGCACAGAGCGTGCCGACCGGGCAGCCGTGGCGCATGATCTTGCCCCGGTTACCGATCAGGATGCGAATGAAGCTGCGGATGCGCTCTTCGGGCTCGCTGCTATTGGCCTCCCATTGATCGAGCATGTTGCGCGTGTTGGCGAGGCGCCGCTTTATCACGGCTTCCAGAATTTCGTCTTTCGTCTTGAAGTGGTAATAGAAATTACCCCGGGATATGCCAACAGCCCCCGCTATGTCCGCAAAAGTGGTCTGCTCGAAGCCTTGCCGATAAAAAAGATCATCCGCTGAACTGACAATCGACTCACGGGTCGAGTTTGCCTGCATCGAACCTCCTTGCACCTAGCTGCTTCGAGACGGATAGGACGCTCGTCCTAACGATAGCCTGAGCGTAGGACACACGTCCTACGCCGTCAAGGTGAAAACAAGGGGATGAGCAAGTCCTAGTGCAAGTGACCGTGGCCATGCCTGTCTCCGTGGCCATTATCAGGCTGGTCACGGTGGTGGACATACCGCCGAACTTGCTCGTCATCGAGCACCGTGAGCATGACCAGGTGGTATTCGAGGTGTACCGCCCGCAGTTGGCCCCAGCGCCGAGCCGTCTGATCGGTTAGGCGCTCGATTTCCTCGAGCGTTGCGCGGCGCTCGGCAAACAGCCGGTCGAGTTCGCGCTCGCTTTCGATTACCTGCTCGCCGAGGTCACTGGCACGTTCACGCATGCGCTCAAAGGCTTGTTCGGTGCGCTCCCGCTGCTCTTCCGTCAGGTTCAGTGCATCGGCCAGTTCCAGCACGTGCATGGGGCCTGGGTAGCCGTTCAACTCAGCTGGCAGGGCCAGCTCCATCCCTCTGCCCTGCTGGAGCCCTTCCACGTCGCTGGCAGAGAGCGCCTTGATCTCGCGTGAATGGAACCCGGCGTAGGAGCCATGCCCTGTCGCTTCCCCCTGGGCCGCCCCGGTGGTGATAACTAACAGCACAAAAGCCAACAGACGTGTCATTGGAATGCCCTCTCTCGGTTTCGGTTGCACCTAGAGTGGGCCCGGCAGCATCATTTGGGTATGAGCGAGATCATATTCAGTTCGTTACCGGGCATCGCCTCGACCCTGGAGACGCTAGCCGACCGCCCTGGCCATCGGCGGCGGCTGGTCTCCGGGGAGATGCTATTCCACGCCGGGGAGCCTGTCGCCTCGGTGTACGTGATCCTGTCCGGTCAGGTGCGGATGATGCGGATGAACCTGGCGGGAGCGGAAGTGACCGTCGACCGCGCCGGCCCCGCCCGCTGGTTGGCCGAGGCTTCGTTGTTCGCAGCTCGCTACCATTGCGATGCAATGGCCGACACCGAGGCTTGTCTGCTCAGCTACCCCAAGGCCGCCGTGGTCGAAGGCATGCAGCGGCAACCGGCGCTGGCGACCGAGCTCATGATCGATCTGGCCCGGCGGCTGCATGAGGCGCGCCTGCGCATCGAGATTCTCAACATACCCCGTGCCCAGGAGCGCCTGCTCGCCTATCTACAGGCGCACGCCAGCGGAGAGAACGCGGAGTTTACGCTGCCGGGCAGCTGGAAAGCCCTGGCAGGTGAGATCGGGCTGACGCACGAGTCGGTCTATCGCGCGCTGGCACAGCTTCAGCGCGAAGGAAGGGTTCGGCGCGAGGGCCGGCAGGTCTGGCTAGCGCCTCTACAGAGCTGAGGATGTGGCGTACGCCCTTCACTTCAACCGTTCAAGCCGCCCCTTGCGTTTGACGATGTTTCGGTAATCCCACTGAATGTCGCGGGATTTGCCGAGCCAGCGCTCGAGGTCCTCGACGTTGACCTGCTCGACGGCGGTGTAACGGGCTTCCGCGGCCTTGAAGCTGCCCTCTTTCTGCAAACTTTCCTCTTCGAAGGATTGGCCACTCCAGAACAGCAGCCGCACGCAGTGCTTGAGCTTCTTGTAGCCGACTATCGGGTTGTCATCGAGGAACCAGACAGGGTGGGCATGCCACACCTTGCTCTTGGCCTCGGGCAGGTGGCGTTCGATGGTCTCGGCCAGGAGGTCGCAGATGGCTTTGTCGCTGGGCTCCTGCCGCTGGTTGTAGAGTTAAGCTCAAGTCTTGTGTATGGAGGGAAGTAGAGAGGGTGGCGTATCCTGCTGATTGATCACGCCAGATCACAACCAGCATAGGATGGATACGCCATGAGCAATTCTACTCTCCAAGCCGTGACGCAGCCAGACGCCGGCGCTACTGATCCGTTGCATGAGCTGCTGCGCAAAGGGGCCCGAGACCTGATCGCCAAGGCCGTGGAGGCGGAGTTGAGCACGTTCCTGGAGCAATACGCCGACAAGACGCTGGAAGACGGCCGCCGTGCCGTGGTGCGCAACGGCTATCTTCCCGAACGAACGGTACAGACTGGCATCGGCGACGTTGC
>NZ_FNVC01000014.1:0-117185 GCF_900108215.1 Billgrantia desiderata
GGGCTTAGCCGTTCTTCATGAACCGCCGTATACCGAACGGTACGTACGGTGGTGTGGGAGGGCGCCGGGGGTGACCCCGGCCCCTACCCGATTGCCGTTGGTGGCTGATGCCGGGCGGTCGGATCAGTTCAGGTTCTGCTCGCCTTCGCCCAGATTGTCGTCACCGTCCAGCTCCTCGAGGTTGTCCTGGTCGAAATCATCGACGGAGCGCTCACCGCTCTGCGATTGCAGGATTATCTCGCCTTCGGAGCGAATCTCCAGGTTGTCGATCGGGTAGGCCGCCTCGTCGCCGCCGAAGCCGAGGAAGCCGCCCTCGCTGACGATGACGTAGGTCTGGTCGGTCTGGGTATCGCGCACCACTCTCTCGACGTCACCCACTTCGTCGCCGTCCTGGGTGACGATGTCGCGGCCTTCGAGATCGCTTACCTGCATGTCCATCTGCTGGCCGACCTGATCCTGTGCGGCCTGATCCTGGCCATCCTGGTCGTCATCGAACATGCCGTCCTGGTCGCGCTCTTCGTCGGTGGCCTCGTCGTCCTGCTGGCGGATCTCGGCGCTGGCGTCCTCGGCCTCCTCGACCTGAACGTCCGCTTCGCCCTCCTGCTCGACGGTCACATCCGGCTCGGCCTGATCGACTTCGACGTCGGGCTCGGGCTGCTCGATGGTCACGTCGGGCGATTGCTGCTCTACGGTGACTTCAGGCGGCTCCTGCTCGACCTCGATCTCGGCCGGCTCCTGGTCGACCTCGACGTCGGTCTCGCCCGGACTGGCCTCTACCTGGGTATCCCCATCCAGGCCGTTGTCATCATCGGCATCGTCGGCAATGCCAATCTCTTCTTCCTCGTCCTCGAACTCTTCGTTGTCGAACTCGTCATTCTCGAATTCGTTGTCGTCAGCGTATGGCTGCTGGCCCTGGCCATGTGGATCGAAGCCGGTCTCGCCCGGTTCGCCCGCCTGCTCTTCGTCGAACTGCTCCTGACTCTGGGCGTCCTCATCGGTCATCTGCTGCGGTTCGCCCAAATGATGCTGAGGATCCTCGTCCTGGACGTCCTGAGCAAGGACGCCGTGGCTGAGCCCGGTGCTCAGGGCGCCTACTGCAATGGCAATTGCTGTCCTTTTCATGCCCTTCCTCCTTTCGTTGCGCGTTGCCCTTTCGAGCTTGCACTCATCAGGCTAGACGAGGGATCGGCAACCAAGGCCAGGGCTTACCGGGAAGTAACTAAAACAAAGCGAGAAGTTACGCGGGAGGGTTTTCGTTTCCGATAGCCCCGGCCGGACGATGTCCGGCTGGGGCAGGG
Source organism: Billgrantia desiderata (assembly GCF_900108215.1). Classification (NCBI taxonomy): domain Bacteria; kingdom Pseudomonadati; phylum Pseudomonadota; class Gammaproteobacteria; order Oceanospirillales; family Halomonadaceae; genus Billgrantia; species Billgrantia desiderata. The sequence goes on from NZ_FNVC01000014.1 coordinate 1,299, forward strand.
AGAGCCGCGGTGCTTGTTGGGCAACCCGGCCAGGCTGCCAACCGACTTGCTTTTTCGCGGGGAAAGTCAGGCGTGTCTTGGCGACTTGCCCCGCAGCAGGTAGCTGAGCGGATGCAGCAGTAGCCAGGCAATCACCGTCAGTCCGATGAGCGCGCCGAGGAGTGCGACCCAGTCGAACACGCTGGTGACATAAGCCAAACGTGATTGGGTGAAGAGCGGAATCCACCATAGGCCGGAAAGGCCCACCGCAATCGCGGCCAGGTTGGCAGCCGGGCAGCGGTAGCCGAGAATGCGATAGCCGCGCAGGTGGGCCAGCCCTTGCACGGCCACCAGCAGCGCCGCGCCGGCTGCCATCAGCCACAGGAAGGGGGCCAGGGCGTACCACAGAATGGTCAGAGCGCCAGTTACGGTCATGTCGGTAATCTCCTTAGGCCTGGCCTTCCAGCACCGCGTAGTAGGCGGGCTGCAGCATGCGGTCCTTCATCACCCAGGCGACCCAGGATTCATCCTTGGGATCGATGAAGGGGAAGGAGGGCAGGAAAGCGAAGTCGTTGTCGTAGCCGAATTCCACCAGCATCGCCTTGCCGATGCCGGTGATCATTGGGCAAGAGGTATAGCCGTTGTGGCGGCGCGACAGCGCCTGACCTTGCATCTGCGCGATCAGGTTGGCTTCGACCACTGGAGCCTGGGCCTTGACGCTGGCGGCAGTCTTGTTGATCGGGGCGCCGATCACATCGCCGATGCCGAATACCTCCGGATACCGTTTGTGCTGCAGGGTGTGAATGTCCACCTCCAGCCACTCGCCGCGGAAGGGGCCGTCCTGGGCGATCAGGTCGCTGGCCTTGACGAAGTCCGGCGCGCTCATGGGCGGGACGACGTGGATGAAATCGTAGCTCGCGACTACCTTGCGTTCGCCCTCGCGGGAGAACTCCTCTTCGCGCAATTCGTGGTGCGAGGTGAACTCGCTCTCCGGCCCGACGAAGGTGAACTCCGCCTCACGCGCCTGCGGGTCGATGGCGGAGAGCCGATAGTGGTGGCGACGGGTCACCCCCTGATCGTCGAAGCGCTGTTTGACGAAGTCGTTGATGTAGGGCTGGGTGAAGAGCGCCGCCCCGGGGGCCATGAACTCCACCTGGAAGGCATCGCGCCGCCCGCTCGCCTCTAGGCGGGAGAGGGTGGTGAAGGTCATCTTGAGCGGAGCCCCGGCGCACTTCACCGGGGTGGGGGCCGCGGTAAAGATGCCCTTGCCGCTGCCCTGGGCGATCCAGGCGTCGATGGCATCCCGGGTGCGAGCGGCCCCCTCGATGCTGGCATAGACGCTGCCGATGCCGTGGCTGCCGACCAGCTCGGGCGTCATACCGTCGATCAGCTGGTAATTGAGCTGCAGTCCGGTGGCGACGATCAGATAATCGTAGTCGAGCCATGAGCCGTCTCCCAGCTCGACCCGGCGATTGGAGGCATCGATGCCGGCGGCGGGCTGGCGCACCCAGTCGACGCCGTTCGGTACGAAGCGGGCGTTCGGCCGCATGGTCTTGTCGGGATTCCAGACCCCCGAGGCCACCAGGGTCCAACCCGGCTGGTAGTGGTGAACCTCACGGGGTTCGACCAGGCTGATACGAGCACCGTCGAGGCGGCGCGACAGCCGGTTGGCCATGGCCATGCCGCCAGCGCCGCCACCGAGGATGACGATGCGGGCCTGGGTGGATAGGGGACGGGCCTGGAGGCCCGATGAATAGAGCAGCCCGGCTGCCCCGGCGCCAGCGCCATATTTCAGGAACTGGCGGCGATCCAGGCATGAAGGGTCGGAATCGTGTCGGGACATGAGAGGCGAGTCTCCTGCGGGATAGGTCTGCTGTGACTGTTGTTGTTATAAGCTTATAACCTATATCTTTTCCGCAGGGTTCGCCTCTGGATTCTTTTGCTACCTTGATGCAGGTCAATAAAGTGGTTTGTCCTAGCCGGCAACCCGCTCGGCAATGGCCTGACCCAGGGTCTGGGTGGTGCCCTGGCCGCGAATGTCCGGTGTCAGCACGGCCGGGTCGGCTTCCGTCAGTACCGCCTCGAAGGCGTCGACGATGGCGTCGGCGGCCTCCTTGTGGCCCAGGTGCTCCAGCATCAGGGCGCCGGACCAGATCTGGCCGATGGGGTTGGCGATGCCCTTGCCGGCGATGTCCGGAGCGCTGCCGTGGACCGCTTGAATATGTTATGGAGGCTGATAAATTTTATACTTCTCCAACGCGCAACTGATACATTCTGATGTAACTTTCCTTCGATGGTAGAATATGTTGGCGACAGAGTTCCCGCAGGGCTTGCCTGTCCTGCTGCTTTATCGCTTCAATAATGGCGATGTGCTCATCCCTAGCTCGCTTGAGACTTTCGAAGTCTGAGATGGCGGCGAATCGAATGGCATGAGCTTTCTTTGCGAAGTCGTTTATGGTTTCCGTCAGATACCTGTTGCCCGTGGCTGCGAAGAGTACTTGGTGAAAGGCAATGTTGAGCCTGAAGATGCTTCGCATATCTTGTTTGCCTACCGCCTGGGAGTGCTGGACCTGTATCTCTTCCAAGCGTTCCATAAGGGCCTCTGGCGCAGGCAGGGGCAATGCATCGATTGCGGCGAGCTCTAACAACTCACGCATGGCGTAAAGGTCTTCCACTTCTTGAGGGGTGTAGACTTTCACGAATGCGCCCCGGTTCTTGATGCGCTCGACTAAGCCGATGTCCTCGAGTTGGAACAGGGCTTGGCGAACCACATGGCGTTTGCCGCCGAACCGCTCTAACAGATCCTCTTCGACCAACCTCTCCTTGGGGTTCAGGCGACCAAGGACGATATCCTCCTCAATCGCGGCAACGATGTCTTCCACGCTTGGGGGGGCGGCTGGGGGGGCGGCCGGGACATAGTGTTCGCTGTGTTGAGTATTGGCCATGCTTCGCATCCTAGCCGAGTGGTTTCGATCGCATCATCGTGACTGGCGCTCATGCCCGTCAAGCGCCAGCCATGTTACCTAAGTTCAGACACCAAGAAAGCGTCAGCTTCTCCTTGGAATCTTGCGGGTGGACTCGGGGCGGCAGTAGCGGAAGTCGCAACCTTCTTCAGCTTGAAGGATTTGTTCCAGGAACAGGCGCCGGTAGCCGCCCGTCTGAGGAGGAGCTTCCACCGGCTTCAATGCTTGGCGCCGCCTAGCCAATTCGTCCTCTTCCACCAAGAGTTTCAGGCTTCGGGCACCCACGTCCAACTGGATTATATCGCCGGTATGTACCAAGGCCAGGGGACCATGGACGGCTGCTTCCGGTGAGACATGTAGAACGATGGTGCCCGCTGCCGTCCCACTCATGCGACCGTCAGAAATGCGGACCATGTCTTTAACTCCTTGCGCTGCAAGCTTCTTTGGAATGGGAATGTAGCCCGCTTCAGGCATGCCAGGTGCCCCCTTGGGCCCGATGTTCTGCAGCACCAGTACATCATCGGCTTTGACGTCCAGCTCAGGGTCGTCGATACGCATGGCCAGGTCCTCCACAGAGGAGAACACTACGGCGCGTCCGGCATGCTTCATGAGCTCGGGAGAGGCGGCCGATTGCTTGATGATGGCGCCACGAGGGGCGAGGTTGCCTTCCAGTACGGCGATGCCGCCTTGGGCATAGATGGGGTTGTCGCGTGGCCTGACCACTTGCTGGCTTATGATACGTGTCGAGGCCTCAAGGTTTTCACCCAGCGTCTTGCCATTGATGGTCATGGCATCAAGATGTAGAAGAGAGCGAATTTCGTGCAGTAGCGCCGCCAAGCCACCGGCGTGATGGAGATGCTCCATGTAATGTTCGCCGGAGGGTTTGAGGTTGACCAGTACCGGGGTTTCCTGGCTCATGCGATCAAAAGCGCTAAGGTCTATATCGATGCCCAGCCGCCCGGCGATAGCGGTGAGGTGGATCAGGGCATTGGTTGAACCACCTAGGGCCAGCAATACGCGTAGTGCGTTTTCCAGGGCCGACTCGGTCATGATGCTTGCCGGCGCGATATTTTCCACTGCGATACGTACGGCCTCGGCGCCGGTGTGTTCGGCAATTCTCCGGCGATCGGCATATACCGCTGGGGCTGTGGCACTACCCGGCAGCATCATGCCCATGGCCTCCGCCAGGCAGGCCATGGTACTGGCAGTGCCCATCACCGAGCAGGTCCCTACAGTCGGAACCAGCTTGTCATTGACCTCGACGATTTCCTGATCGTCAATCTCCTGACCTCGATAGGCAGCCCAGTAACGACGACAGTCTGTACAGGCGCCGACTCGGGTTCCACGGTGCGAGCCGCTGAGCATGGGACCAGTCACTAACTGGATGGACGGTATGCCGGCACTGGCGGCAGCCATGAGCTGTGCAGGCACGGTCTTGTCGCAGCCGCTGATCAGCACGACTGCATCCATGGGCTGGGCTCGGATCATCTCTTCCGTATCCAACGCCATCAAATTTCGTAGATACATGCTGGTGGGGTGGGAGAAGGATTCGTGCAGCGAAATGGTAGGAAAGTCGATGGGCAGGCCGCCGGCGAGCATGACACCGCGCTTCACACTCTCTACCAAGGCATCCACGTTGCCATGGCATGCGTTGTATCCACTGTAGGTGTTGGCAATCCCGATTACGGGGCGAGAAAGAGCATCGTCCGTATATCCCATTCCCTTAATAAAGGCTTTGCGCAAGAAAAGTGAGAAGCCTTCATCGCCGTAGTTGGTAAGCCTTCCTGACATCCCCTTCGGATCGTTGTTCGGTTTCAAGATGGATCTCCTTGGTCCTTACGTTGGTAGAATTAGACTTTAGTCTGATTGGCAACAATATTATTGACAATCTTGTTGCCAAGGTACTAGGTTTTGCAAGGTATGCCAAACAAAACATGTGATGCCTTACAAAACCATAAGCAAAGGTAGTGATAATGAAAAATCCGCTCATGCCCGTTTCGATTTCTCTATTCACGATCATGTCTGCATTTTCTGTTGTTGCGAGTGCAGAATATTCCGTTACTGACGAGATTAGAGTCCTGCAGGGATTCCAGGCAGGTGGTGGAAGTGATGCTCTCGCGCAGTTGGCGCATCCCTATCTGAGGGAAATCCTAGGGGTCAATTTTGTTAATGAGTACATACCGGGAGCCGCCGGGGCGATCGCCTGGAATCGATTGGCCCACCAATCGCCTAAAGATGGTTCGGTCATTAGCATTACTAATACGCCAATGTTGATGACCAATTACATTATCAATGAGGCCGTGTCCTATAATATCGATCAGCTTACTCCTATCGCCAATGTTATTACCGACCCAGGTATTATCGTCGTGCATCCCGATAGCCCCTATCAAACTGTTGATGATTTGTTTCAAGCGGCTAAAGAGAACCCTGGACGAATTACGATAGGCAATTCGGGGGTAGGGGGGGATGATTATTTTTCCACGATCATGGTGGAGAACGCGGTTGGCGTTAAGTTCGAAAAAGTTCCGTTCTCCGGTGATGGCCCCTCCGCAACGGCCGCCATGGGCGGGCAGATCGACGCCAGTTTCAACAACGTGGGGATTGTTTACGGCCATATACAAGCCGAGAGCCTGCGCCCTTTGGCTGTGTTTGCCGAAGACCGCTTGCCGATGCTGCCCGATGTGCCAACGCTCAAGGAAATTGGCTATGAGGTAGTTAACGGATCATCCCGGGGCTATAGTGCACCGTCCGGCATTCCTGACCAGGCTCGCGATGAATTGATAGCGGCTTTCGAGGAGTTAGCTAGAAATGAGGAGTTTCTTCAGGAGGCGGAACGGCGTGCTTTCTACATCGACATTGTGACTGGTGACGATTACATGGACATGATGAGGCGCATGGAAGAAACATTCATCGATATTTGGGCGGAAGTGCAAGATGACGTCTGACGAAACGTCACTGATGCGGAGGTTGATGATATGAATGTGAGTCGCCTGGCATTGGGTGTCTTCGGTTTTTTTTTGGGAGTTTTTTTCTTTTTGAATAACATGGGGTATCCAACAAGGGCGGCTCAAATGCCATTGATATTTGCAACGACGGTGGGGTTGCTATCACTGGGCTTGATTGTTCAAGAAGTCGTGGTTTACAAAAGGATGGTCCGTATTTCTCCTGCAGAATCCGCCTTGTCTTGGTGGAAGCCGCAACGGATGAGTAAAGGTTTTTTCAGGGCCTCTCTAGTTTACTTTTTTGCGCTTCTGTATGTCTACAGCATTAGTCTTGTAGGCTACTTCATAGGCACGGCGGTATTCCTGGGGGGGGCTTTGTTTATCATTCGGGGTGTAAGCGTCAAGTATGCGTTTGTCGGTGTCGCTTGCTTGCTGATCGTCATCGGGTTGGTGTTCTTTCGTTTTTTAGGACTCAATATGCCGGCATTGCCTTCCTTATAACATCAATGTTGAAAGATGGAGTGAGTCATGGATACAGGCATGTTGCTTGCTGGAATAACAAATGTTCTGTCATGGGGCAACTTGCTGCTTATTATCGGTGGCACCTTGCTTGGCATGTTCGTAGGCGCCATGCCTGGCCTTTCCGCCACCATGGCCTTGGCGTTGCTGCTGCCGATTACCTTCAGCATGGACCCGGGGGCCGGGTTGAGCATGCTGGCTTCCTTGTACGTAGGAGCATCCTATGGGGGATCGATCGCAGCCATCTTGTTGAATACCCCCGGGACGCCGGCTGCTGCCGCCACCGTGCTTGACGGCTACCCCCTCTCCCAACAGGGCAAGGCCGGAAAGGCGCTGGGCATTTCACTGTTCGCTTCCTTCTGTGGTGGGCTCATGAGCGGACTGGCGTTGCTCGTGGCGGCTCCCTTGCTGGGTATTCTGGTGTTGAAGTTCGGTCCGGTCGAACTGTTCGCCGTCGCCGTGCTGGGCATCACCATCATTGGGTCTCTTTCGCAAGGCTCGGTAGTGTCCGGCCTGCTATCGGGAGGAATCGGTCTGCTGGTGAGCACGGTGGGCATGGATCTGATCACCGGAACGCCGAGGATGACGTTTGGTCAGATGAACTTATTCTCGGGAATCAGCTTTACGGTGGCGCTCATCGGCCTGTTCTCCATTCCCCAGGCATTGCTCTTGATCGAAAAGAACGGACCAAACGTCAAGAAGGTAGCCAACAAGATTACCGACCGACTCCTGCCAAAGGCAAAGGAGATCGTGTCGCTGATGCCTAATATCTTCCGTTCGGGAGTGATAGGCATCGTCACGGGGCTGATCCCCGGCACTGGCGGTGATACAGCCAGCTGGTTCGCCTATAACGAGGCCAAGCGTTTTGCCAAGGATAAAAGTCGTTTTGGCAAGGGGGACGTTGCCGGCCTTGCCGCACCGGAGTCGGCCAATAACTCGGTGGTGGGCGGTTCGCTGATTCCGACCATAGCCCTTGGCATCCCGGGAAGCTCCTCCACCGCCATCCTGCTGGGGGCATTGATGGTCCATGGAATATTGCCAGGTCCCAATCTGCTGACCGAGCACGGTGAAGTGACCTATACCCTTATCTGGGCCGTCATCTTGGCTAACTTTGCCTTACTGGTGGTCGGTCTCATGTTCACCCGTCTCTGTGTCAGCGTGACGAAGGTGCCTGACGGTTTCGTGGCATGCGCCATCATCGTGCTGTGCGTGGTCGGTTCCTTCGCCATCAACAATAGCTTTTTTGATGTGGGCCTAATGTTTGCCTTTGGCCTGTTCGGCTACTGGATGATCAAGGCAGGTATGTCACCCGCCCCGATGGTGGTTGGCCTGATTCTCGGGCCGGTCATGGAAACCAGTTTCCAACAGTCGATGCTGATTGGCGGCGGTAGCTTCCTGATCTTCGTCAAGAGCCCGATAGCGTTCGGATTGCTGCTGCTGGCGCTATTTTCCATCCTCCAGGCCACTCCCCTGCTGAGCGCTACGTTGTCCCGTTTCAGGAAAGCCGCTTGATTACAATGCCAAATCACGAGAGCGATGCACTATGACTACCATCATTGACGTCAAGGCGCGCACGGTTAGCGTGCCGCTGGACAACCCGACGAGCTTCTCCAACCGCCGCGTGCTCAAGCGCGATTACGCCCTGGTCGAGGTCACCGGAGACGACGGCTACAAGGGGATCGGCTTCTGCTACGGAGGCAGCAACGCCGGTCACCTGGTCGTTCATGCCGTGCGTGACCTCCTCAAGCCGTTGCTGGTCGGCCAGGATACCCATCGCGTGGAAGGACTGTGGCGCGAGATGTATCAGGAAGCGCTATTGCATGGTCGCACCGGCTCGGTGATGCGTGCCATCAGTATCCTCGATACGGCGCTGTGGGACCGTAACGCGCATGCCGCCAACTTGCCCCTTTATAAACTGCTTGGGGCCAACGAGACCGAGAGCGTGCCGGCATATGCCAGCGGCGGCTACTATCTGGACGGCAAGACACCACAGCACCTGGCCGACGAGATGCGCGGTTACGTGGAGCAGGGCTTCTCGGCGGTGAAACTTAAGGTCGGCCGAGAGGGTCTTGCAGCGGAAGAGGCGCGCCTGGCCGCTGTGCGCGAGGCGATCGGCCCCCAGGTGCTGGTGATGATGGACGCCAACAACGCCTGGCGCGATCTGCCCTCGGCGCTCGCCTTCATGCGCATGGCCGAGCCCTATGACCCGTACTGGATCGAGGAGCCGTTCAGCCCCGACGACATCGACAACCATCGTCGCCTGGCCGAGCGCACCCCGGTGCCGGTGGCGACCGGCGAGATCGAGGCCGGGCGTTGGCGCTTCAAGGAGCTGCTCGACAAGGAGGCGGCGATGATCCTGCAAACGGACGCCGCCGTGTGCGGCGGGATCACCGAGTTCCGGCGCATCGTCGCCACCGCTGCTAGCTACGGAGTCGAGGTCTGCCCGCACTGGTTCCACGACCTGCACGTGCATTTGGTGGCCGCAGCGCCCAACGCACCTTTCGTCGAGTACTTCGCCGACGATCAGGTGCTCAATTTCCGCCGCCTGATCGACACGCAGCTCGAGTTCGTCGACGGCCGCCTGAGATTGCCGACCATGCCAGGGCTAGGTTTCGGCTTCGACGCCGAGGCGCTCGAGCGATATGCCGCTGATGACTGGCAGTAACCATCACAACAACGAGGACGCTATATGAACCCGCCCCGCACAGGCCGTGTATGGTCGCCGGTCGTCACTCCCTTCGCCGATGACCTGGCCGCCGACCTCCGGCGCTTCACCGCGCACTGCCGCTGGCTGCTCGACAACGATGTCGGCCTGGCCGTCTTCGGCACTAACTCCGAGGCCAATTCGATGACCGTGGGCGAGAAGCGCGCGCTCATCGATACCCTGGCCGAGGCTGGCATCACCGGTGAGCAGCTGATGCCCGGCACTGGCAGCTGCGCCATCGGCGATGCGGTCGAACTCACCCGCCACGCCGTCGACAACGGCTGCGCCGGGGTGCTGATGCTGCCGCCGTTCTACTACAAGGGCGTGTCCGACGAAGGGCTCTATCGCTACTTCGCGGAGGTCATCGAGCGCGTCGCGTCGCCGTCGCTCAAGGTCTACCTCTACCACATCCCGCCGGTCTCCCAGGTACCGCTGACACTGGATCTGATCGAACGCCTGCACAGGACCTATCCCGATACCATCGCCGGCATCAAGGATAGCTCCGGGGAGTGGAGCAATACCCAGGCGCTGATCGAGGCCTTCGGCGGGGAGATCGACGTCTTTGCCGGCAGCGAGCATTTCCTGCTCAATACCCTGCGCGCCGGTGGTGTGGGGTGCATCAGCGCCACGGCCAACGTCAATCCCGGGCCGATTGCCTCGCTCGCCCACACCTGGCAGGAGGCCGATGCCGATACGCGCCAGGCGGAGCTTACCGCGCTGCGTCGTGAATTCGAGCGCTTCCCCATGATCCCGGCGCTCAAGGCGGCTACCGCCCTGTATGCCAATGATGCGGCCTGGCGCCGGGTACGCCCGCCGCTGGTCGAGCTCGATGACGCCCAGTGCCAGGCGCTCAAGCAGGCGCTCGACGCCCGGGGCTTCGCCATGCCCGGCCGTGCCGGCTGACATCCGGCCGGCTTTCATCGCCATTCCGCCCCGTCCGGCGACTCCGCCCGGGGCCTTCGCCAGAGAGACTGACATGACGACCCTAGTCCAGGCCGCCGAAAAGCGTGTCGCTGGCCCCATCATTCTCCTGCATCCCGACGACAACGTGGTGGTTGCCTGCCAGGAAGTGGGCATCGGTACCTTCCTGCCCAGCGAAGGCGTGACTAGTCGCGCCCAGGTGCCAGCCGGCTACAAGCTGGCGACCCGCGCCATTCGTCAGGGCGAGCCGATCCTTAAGTACAGCGTGACCATCGGCTTCGCCTCCCGTGACATCAAGCCGGGCGACATGGTGCATAGCCACAACATGGCCTTCGAGGAGGTCGACCGCGCTTATCGCCACGCCGGGCTACGACCCGGTATCGATTACCGGACAGATCGCAGGAGGTGTCAACCTGATCTCCTTCACCACCGGACGCGGTTCGATGTGCGGTGCCAAGCCGACGCCGAGCCTCAAGCTGGCAACCAACACGCCCATGTACGAGCGGCTGCGCGACGACATGGGCCTCAACTGCGGCGAGATCCTCGAAGGCAAGTGCGATATCGAAACCATGGGACAGCGCATCTTCGAGCTGATGCTGGCCACCGCCTCGGGGCAACGCTCGAAGAGCGAACTGCTGGGGCTCGGCGACAACGAGTTCGTGCCGTGGCACATCGGCATCCTGAGTTGAACGAGGCGAGTCGAGCAGTGTTGGTCGGGCGGTGTTGGTGAACAAGGAGGGTGCCATGCGCAAACGGGTCGTGGCGGTGCGTCGTCTGCATGAAACGCATCTCGCGCAGCTCGAGCGCGAGTTCGAGGTCGATTACTTCCCCGATCTCGGCGAGGAGAACCAGGCTGCTTTTGGCGAGGCACTGAGCCGCGCCCATGGGCTGGTCGGCGGCAAGCTGTCCATCACGCCGGAGATACTGGACGAGGCGCCGAATCTCAAGATCATCGCCACCATCTCGGTCGGCTACGACAACTTCCCCGTCGAGGCGATGACGCGGCGTGGCATCCTGCTGTGCAACACGCCCGACGTGCTGACGGAGACGACCGCCGACACTGGCTTCGCCCTGATCATGGCCGCGGCCCGGCGGGTGCCGGAATTGGACCGTTTCGTGCGCCGAGGTGAGTGGCAGACGCATATTGGCGAGTCGCATTTCGGCCGCGACGTGCACGGCAAGACCCTGGGACTGGTCGGTCTGGGGCGGATCGGCGCCGCCGTGGCACGTCGCGGCGCGCTCGGCTTCGGCATGCCGATCCGATACAGTAACGCCTCGCTCAAGCCCGTGCTGGGGGTAGAGCTAGGCGCGCGGCGCTGCTCGCTCGATGAATTGCTCGAGACCTCGGACTTCGTCTGCGTGACGGTGCCGCTCACGGCCGAGACGCGCCACCTGATCGATCGCGACGCCTTCCGGCGCATGAAGCCCTCGGCGATCTTCGTCAACGTCGCCCGCGGGCCGGTGGTCGACGAGATGGCCCTGGTCCAGGCGCTACAAGAGGGCTGGATCGCCGGTGCCGGGCTCGATGTCTACGAGTGCGAGCCGTTATCGGCGGATTCGCCGCTGCTGCAGTTGGCGCAGGTCGTCACGCTGCCGCATATCGGCTCGGCTACCCACGAGACGCGCGCTGCCATGGCGCAGCGCGCCGTGGACAACCTGATCCTGGCGCTCAAGGGCGAGCGGCCGATCGATGTGGTCAACGAGGAAGCCTGGGGGGCGAGCTGATTCATGCGCCGGCGGTATCGGGAAAGGACATACAGCGAACAAGACGACTGGCGAGGATATACAATCTCCACGATTTCGAGTGCCGCGAGGCACCATCTTACTCAACCCATTTTCGAGTATGTAGTGTGATGTTTTTAGACATCAAGCACTAGTTGAACGAGAGTTTCAGCGCCTAATCGCCACTGTCTATTGTCCGGTGCACGTCTCGTCTTTATCGGCGTTCATTCAATGATATCTTGGTCTATGCTGGGGAAGTGGGTGTCGCCCAAGTCGTGGACCTACTCCAAAAGAAGTGGCACGCAAACATGATGCTATTGGGCGTCACCTGTTATGGATGCGCTTGGACAGAAGCATTTGCTCCTGTCCAAGCGCATTCGTATTGACCCCAGCTAGGATCAATTCGCAACCCGCTCAGCAATGGCTTTGCCCAGGGTCTGAGTGGTGCCCTGGCCGCGAATGTCCGGCGTCAGCACCGCTGGGTCGGCCTCCGTCAGCACGGCTTCGAAGGCATCGACGATAGCCTTGGCAGCCTCCTTGTGGCCCAAGTGCTCCAGCATCAGGGCGCCGGACCAGATCTGGCCGATGGGGTTGGCGATGCCCTTGCCGGCGATGTCCGGAGCGCTGCCGTGGACCGGCTCGAACAGGCTGGGGAACTTGCCCTCGGGGTTGATGTTGGCCGAGGGTGCCACGCCGATGGTGCCGGTGCAGGCCGGGCCCAGGTCGGAGAGGATGTCGCCGAACAGGTTGCTGGCCACCACCACGTCGAACCAGTCGGGGTGCATGACGAAGTTGGCGGTGAGGATGTCGATGTGGAACTTGTCGACGCTGACCTCGGGGTAGTTGCCCGACATGGCCACGACCCGCTCGTCCCACCACGGCATGGTGATGGCGATGCCGTTGGATTTGGTGGCCGAGGTGAGCTTCTTCCGCGGCCGGCTCTGGGCCAGCTCGAAGGCGAACTTGAGCACCCGGTCGGTGCCGTGGCGGGTCATCACCGTCTCCTGGATCACCACCTCGCGCTCGGTGCCCTCGAACATCTTGCCGCCGACGCTGGAGTATTCGCCCTCGGTGTTCTCGCGCACCACGTAGAAGTCGATGTCGCCGGGCTTGCGGTCGGCCAGCGGGCTCTTGATGCCCGGCAGCAGCTTGCACGGGCGCAGGTTGATGTACTGGTCGAACTGGCGGCGGAACTGCAGCAGCGAGCCCCACAGCGAGACGTGGTCCGGCACCGTGTCGGGCCAGCCCACCGCGCCGTAGAAGATGGCGTCGAAGTCCTTGAGCTGCTCGAACCAGTCGTCGGGCATCATCTTGCCGTGCTTGGCGTAGTAGTCGCAGCAGGCGAAGTCGAAGTGCTCGAAGGCCAGGTCGATGTCGAAGCGCTTGGCAACGGCTTCGAGCACGCGCAGGCCTTCCGGCATCACTTCGTTGCCGATGCCGTCGCCGGGAATGACAGCGATACGATGGGTCATGGTGGGGTCCTCGGGTGGTGTTGGTCAGGCGTGGGTCATGAAACGGTTGATACGGTCGAGCAGGGCCTCTGGCGCCTCCTCGGGGATGTAATGGCCGCAGGGCAGTGCCTCGCCCTCGACCCGTTCGGCCACGGCGCGCCATTCCGCCAGTGGATCGAAGCAACGCTCGATGATGCCGTGCTTGCCCCACAGCACGCTGACTGGGCAGGCGATACGGCGTCCCGCTTCACGGTCGGCGCGGTCGTGTTCCAGGTCGATGGCGTTGCTGGCGCGATAGTCCTCGCACAGGGCATGGGCGGCGCCGGGCTGGGCCAGGCAGCGCTGGTACTCGGCGATGGCTGCCGGATCGAAGGCGTCGAGGCTGGCATGCCGCCCGCCCATGGTGCGGGTGATGTAGTCGTTGGGTGAAGCCTCGATCAGGGTTTCCGGCAGCGGCGAGGGCTGGATCAGAAAGAACCAGTGGAAGTAGGCGGTGGCGAAGGTACGGTCGGTTTGCTCGTACATGGCAAGCGTGGGGGCAATATCGAGCAGCATCAGCTTGTCTACTCTGTCCGGATGATCCATGACCAGGCGGTGGGCGACACGCCCGCCGCGGTCGTGGCCGCACAGCAAGAAGCGCTCGAAGCCCAGCTCACGCATCACTGCGACCTGATCCTCGGCCATGGCGCGCTTGCTGTAGTTGGCGTGGTCCGGCTCGCCGGGTGGCTTGGACGAATCGCCATAGCCACGTAGATCGGTGGCCACCACCGTGAAGCGGCTTGCCAGCGGTTCGGCCAGACGGTGCCAGATCACATGGCTCTGGGGGTGACCGTGGAGAAGCAGCAGCGGCGGTCCAGAGCCGCCGATGCGGCCATGGATGTTGATGTCGCCGCAGGCGATGTCGAACGTGCGGAATCCCTCGAACATGAGTGCTTCCTCCGAATCTTTGGCTGTCCCCAGTCTAGCCCTTGGCTTGGTGGGAATAATCAGGCTATATGGAAATGTATTGTTGACTGAAAGTGGAGAGTCGCATGGCTCAGCTCGACGACCTGGTTTTCTTCCGCCAGTTGGCCCTGGCGGGCAGCCTGACGGCCACGGCGCGGGAGCTGGGCCTGTCGCTGTCGGCGGTGAGCAAGCGCCTCAAGCAGCTCGAGGCGCGCCTGGGCGTCGAGCTGGCCAGCCGCACCACCCGGCGCCTGACGCTGACGGCGGAAGGGGAGCGCTATCTCACCCGCGGCTCGGCGATCCTCGAAGAGCTCTCCGAGCTGGAAGAGGCGCTGGGCGAACAGCAGGCGGCGCTCTCGGGGCCGCTCAAGGTGAACGCCACCTTCGGCTTCGGCCGCCGCCACGTGGCGCCGCTGCTGTCGGCGTTCTGTACCCTCAATCCCGGCGTCGAAGGGGTGCTGGAGCTCACCAACTATCCGTTGAGCCTTGGCGAGCAGGGCTTCGATGTCGGTATTCGCGTCGGTGAGCCGCCCGATTCGCGCCTGGTGGCGCGACGCATCCTGACCAATCGACGGGTGCTGTGTGCCGCCCCCGACTACCTGGCACACATGGCAGCGCTGACGACACCGGCGGATCTTGCCGCGCATCCCTGCCTGATACTGCGCGAGAACGACAGCGACTACGCCGTGTGGCGCTTTCAGCACCGCGACGACCCGCTGCGCGAGCAGGCGGTCAAGATAGCGGGTCCGCTGGCCAGCAACGACGGCGAAGTGATCGTGCAGATGGCGCTCGATGGCCACGGCGTGGCGCTGCGCTCCTGGTGGGACGTGCATGAACACCTGGCCAGCGGCTCGCTGGTCGAGCTGCTGCCGCAGTGGCGGGGCATCTCGGCCGACTTCCATGCCGTCTATCAGCAGCGCCGGCACGTGCCGGCACGCCTGCGTGCCTTCGTGGCGTTTCTCGAGGAGCGGATGCCCGAGCGGGTGCCGCCGATGCCCGATGCTGGGCCCTCGGCAATCAGGCGCGGCGGCGCCGTCGCTGACGGGCATCCGCATAGCGCTTGAGTCCGTAGAGCAGTGCCAGGGCGAGCACGATGCCGGCGGCGGCCCAGGCCAGCTCGCGGCGGTCCTCGGCGGTCAGCAGGGTGCCGAGCTGGCTGCTCAGCAGGATGATACCGGCCAACCCCGGGGTGGCGCCGATGAAGGTGCCCAGCATGTAGTCGCGAAAGCGGATGTGAAAGGCCCCGGCCAGCAGGTTGGTGAGGGTGAAAGGTGCCAGGGGCAGCAGGTTGAGCACGGTCATGGTGCGTACCCCGTGCCCGGCCAGATAGCGCGACATGTTGATGAGGCGCGTGCCGCCGTAGTACAGCAGGGCATCGCGCCCGAGCCTGCGGCCCAGCCAGTAGGTCGCGATCGAGCCGACCAGCGTGCCGATCAGCGAATAGAAGAACCCCCACCACGGGCCGAACAGCAGGCCCGCCAGTACCACCAGCACGCTCAGCGGGAACAGGGTCAGCGAGGCGGCGAGAAAGGCTGCCACCACCACCACGCCGGCCCAGGGCGTATCGCGCCAGGCCAGCGAGCCTTGCAGCAGGGCGAAGAGGGTGTTGGCGTCGAACAGGTCGTGCGCGGCCAGCCAGCGCCATAACAAGCCCAGCAGGGCGAGAGCCACCAGGGCGGCGAGGACGAGAAGCACCTTGCGGGACATGCGGGCTGCCTGCACGGAAACGTGGCTTCAGCATAGGCTGCCCCTTCTGCATTGACCAAATGGTGACGGCGTGCGGTTCAGGTGCTCTCGCCCACCAGCAGCTCGAAGCCCACGTCGTGCTGTCGGCGTAGCACACGCTGGCCCTCGAGGCGGCGAATCACCTCCGTGGCGGCGAGTTCGCCCATGGCGTGGCGCGGGGAGCGAATGGTGGTCAGGCGCGGGGTCACGTGCTGGCCGATGGGCAGTCCGTTGAACCCGGCGATGGCTATCCTTTGCGGCACCGCGAGGCCCAGGCGCTGGGCGTGGAGCAGGGCGCCGGTGGCCAGGTCGTCGTTGGCGAAGTGGATCGCCCCGATGTCGGGATGCTCGGCGAGCGCCCGTTCCAGCCCGGCGGCGCCGGCGTCGAGCCCGCCCCGTTCGAGTTCGAGCAGCGGTGCGGTGAGGCCGGCCTGCTCGAATATCTCGCGATGGCCCTCGTAGCGCATCCCGGCGCGATAGTCGCCGGCCAGCCGTGCGCCGATGAAGAGCGTCTGGCGATGGCCCCGCTCGAGCAGGTGGCGCGCCATGCAGCGGCCGGCTTCGGTATGGTCCAACCCCACGTTGAGATCCCGCGCCTCGCCCAGCTCCATGACCTCCATGATCGGCTTGTCGCAGTTGGCGAGCAGGGTGCGGCAGGCCTCGTTGTGGCGCAGCCCCGCGGTGACCAGCGCCGAGCAGGACCAGCCGAGGAAGGTGCGAATCAGCTGGTATTCCCGCTCCAGGTCGTACTCGGTATTGCCCAGCAGGATCTGGTAGCCCTGGGCCTCGAAGGTTTCCTGCAGCCCCTGGATCACCTCGATGAACACGCTGTTGGCCAGCGAAGGCACGATGACGGCAATGAAGCGCGAGCGGGCCGATGCCAGGCTGCCGGCCACCAGGTTGGGCACGTAGCCCAGGCGCTCCACGGCCTCGAGAACCCGCGCACGGGTGAGTTCGTTGACCTGATCGGGGCGATTCAGTGCGCGCGAAGCGGTGATGGCCGAGACGCCGGCAGCGTCGGCTACCTCTTTGAGCGTGGGCTGCTCGGTGCTGCGTCGTCGACGCGAGTTGTGCGCATCGTTAGACAATGGTCGTATCCTCCTGGCCGCCCCTTGCTGCGAATCGGTGAATCTACTACAACGATGTTAGCGCTAACATGATAGCGCTAACATATCGGATTCGGCCAGCACTGAAAAGACACCGGAAGTTGCGGTCGTCGAGCGGATGGAGTGGGCAGAACGGTAGCGCGAACAGGCACATAGGCAAACAGGGGAGAGCGGCGGTGAGCGACGGTACGACTCCAAGAGTGGGCGTCATCGGCCTGGGCGCCATGGGGCTGGGTACGGCGACGGCGCTGCACGAACGTGGCCTGACGGTGGTCGGCTGCGACGTCGCCGAATCGGCCTGCCGCGCCTTCGAGGCGACCGGCGGACGCTGCGCGGCGACGCCCGCCGAGCTGGCCGCGCAGTGCGACGTGGTGCTGGTCGTGGTAGTCAATGCCGCCCAGGTCGAGCAGGTGCTGTTCGGCGAGAGCGGGCTCGCCCACGCTCTGGCGCCGGGTGCGCTGGTGATCCAGTGCGCCACCGTGGCGCCGAGTCTGGCCGAGCGGCTGGGCGCCCGGCTGGCCGAGCGTGGCCTGCTGATGCTCGACGCGCCAATCAGCGGCGGGGCGGCCAAGGCGCGGGCAGGGCGGCTCTCGGTGATGGCATCCGGCAGCGCCGAGGCCTTCGACAAGGCCGGCCCGGTGCTCGATGCCATGGCCGAGATCGTGCATCGGCTGGGCGATTCGCCGGGCATCGGCTCCAGCATGAAGCTGGTCAATCAGTTGCTGGCCGGCGTGCATATCGCCGCCGCCGCCGAAGCCGTGGCGCTGGGCATTCGTATGGGGCTGGAGCCGCGCCGCGTGTACGAGGTGATCACCCAATCCGCCGGCAACTCCTGGATGTTCGAGAACCGCGTGCCGCACGTTCTCGAGGGCGACTACACCCCGCTCTCGGCGGTGGACATCTTCGTCAAGGACCTCAACATCGTCCACGAGACCGGCCGCGAGCTGGCCATGCCCACGCCCGTCGCCGCCAGCGCACTGCAGCAGTTCACCGCCGCCAAGGGTGCCGGTTTCGGCCGCGAGGACGACTCGGCGGTGATCAAGGTCTACCAGCGCCTCTCGGGCATTGCCCTGCCCGAGGCGGCCAACGACGAGGGAGCTTGAGATGGCGATCGTGCTGGGCGCCATTGCCGACGACTTCACCGGCGCCACCGACCTGGCCAACAATCTGGTGCGCGGCGGCATGCGCTGCGTGCAGCTGATCGGCGTGCCCGAGCGCCCCCTGGCCGAGCTGGTCGAGGACGTGGAGCGGATCGATGCGGTGGTGGTGGCGCTGAAGTCGCGCTCCTGTCCGGCCGACGAGGCCATACGCGATTCGCTGGCGGCGCTGGAGTGGCTGCGCACCGAGGGCGCGCGTCAGCTCTTCTTCAAGTACTGCTCCACCTTCGACTCCACCGAGGCCGGCAACATCGGCCCGGTCGGCGAGGCGCTGCTGGAGCGTCTCGGCGCACCGCTGAGCGTCATGGTGCCGGCCTTTCCGGCCAACGGTCGCACCGTCTATCAGGGCTACCTCTTCGTCGGCGACAGGCTGCTCAACGAGAGTGGCATGCAGCATCACCCGCTCAATCCGATGCACGACGCCGACCTGGTCCGCGTGCTGGCGCGTCAGAGCCGCCACCCGGTAGGGCTGCTGCCGTGGCCGACGCTGGCCCAGGGTGCCGAGGCCGCCCGGGCACGGCTCGACGAACTGGCCGACCAGGGCGTGCGGCAGGTGATCTGCGACACCCTCGACGAGCGCGACCTGGCCGTGCTGGCCGAGGCGACGGCCGACCTGCCGCTGGTGACCGGCGGCTCGGGGCTGGGCCAGACGCTGCCCGCCGCGTACCGCCGGCGCGGCTGGCTGGGCGAGGGCGCGGCGGCGGGGTCGCTGCAACCGGCATCGGGCAGCGCCCTGGTGCTGTCGGGTAGCTGCTCGCGGGCCACCCTGGCCCAGGTCGATGTCTTTCTCACGCGCTTTCCTGGTTTTCCCCTCGATCCGGTTTCATTGGCCGAAGGGCCCGATCATCTGGAGCGGGCGCTGGCCTTCGCTCGCCGTCACCTGGCCGGTGGCCGTCCGGTGCTGATCTATGCCTCGGCCGATGCTGAGCAGGTGCGTCGGGTGCAGCAGATGCTGGGACGCGAACGGGCCGGTGAGCTGGTGGAGAAGGCGCTGGGCGAACTCGCTCGACGGCTGGTCGACGAGGGCGTGGGACGCCTGGTGGTGGCGGGCGGCGAGAGCTCCGGTGCCGTGGTGTCGGCGCTGGGTCTACGCGCCCTGCGCATCGGCGAGCAGATCGACCCCGGCGTGCCCTGGACCCAGGCCATGCTTGCCGGCCGCCAGGCGCCGCTGTCGCTGGCGCTGAAGTCGGGCAACTTCGGCGGCGAGGACTTCTTTCTGCGTGCTTTCGAGGTGCTGCCATGAGCGTCCACGACGCGAATCGCCTGCGCGAGCAGATCGCCACGCTCGGCAAGTCGCTGTTCGATCGCGGCCTGACCATGGGGTCAAGTGGCAACATCAGCGTGCGCCTGGACGACGGCGGCTGGCTGATGACGCCGACCAATGTCTGCCTGGGCCGGCTCGATCCGGCACGGATCTCGCGCCTCGACTGCGACGGTCGCCTGCTCGACGGCGACGCCCCGACCAAGGAGCACTTCCTGCACATGGCGATGTACGCCGAGCGTCCCCGCGCCGGCGCTATCGTGCACCTGCATTCGACCCATTCGGTGGCGGTCTCCTGCCTGCCCGACGTCGACCCCTGCGACTGCATCCCGCCGCTCACCGCCTACTACGTGATGCGGGTGGGGCGCCTGCCCCTGGTGCCCTATCACGTGCCGGGAGACCCGGCGCTGGGCGATGCCGTGCGTGGCCTGGCCGGCAAGCACAGCGCCGTGCTGCTGGCCAACCATGGCCCGGTGGTGGCGGGCAGGAACCTGGAGGCGGCGGTCTACGCCACCGAGGAGCTGGAGGAGACTGCCAAGCTCTATCTGCTGCTGCGCGGCCACAATCCGCGCGGGCTGACACCCGAGCAGGTCGCCGAGCTCGAAGCCCGCTTTCCACGTGACTGACGCCGCCACACGACCCAAGAACACGAGACGCGAAACATGATTCGACTGGCCGCCAACCTCAGCATGCTGTTCACCGAACACGACTTCCTCGACCGCTTCCGAGCAGCGTCGGCGGCAGGTTTTCGCGGCGTGGAGTACCTGTTTCCCTATGCCTACGCATCCGAGGAGCTGGCCGCTGCGCTGAGGGAGGCCGGCGTCGAACAGGTGCTGTTCAACATGCCGCCGGGCGACTGGGAGGCCGGTGAGCGTGGTCTGGCCAGCCTGCCCGGGCGCGAGGCGGAGTTTCGCGATGGCGTGGTCGAGGCGTTGCGCTACGCCGAAGCCCTCAGCTGCCCCCGGGTGCACGCCATGGCCGGGCTGCTGCCGGTTGGCGCCGATGCCGAGACGCGGGCGCGCCATCACGCCACCTACGTGAGCAATCTGCGCTTCGCCGCCGCCGAGGCGGCCAAGGTGGGATGCCAGGTGCTGATCGAGCCGATCAACACCCGCGACATGCCGGGCTACTTCCTCTCACGCCAGGCCCAGGCCATGGCGGTGCTCGAGCAGGTCGGGGCCAACGGCAGCCTGCGTCTGCAGTTCGACCTCTATCACTGCCAGATCATGGAGGGCGACCTGATCCGTCATCTGGAGCGGCAGTTCACCGCCATCGCCCATGTCCAGATCGCCGGCGTACCGGAGCGCCACGAACCGGACGTCGGCGAGGTGCACTATCCCGCCTTGTTCGAGCGGCTGGAACGGCTCGGCTATCGGGGTTGGATCGGCTGCGAGTACCGCCCGGCGGCGGGCACCCGGGAAGGGCTGAGCTGGGGGCGCGACTACGGGCTCACGGTCTGAGCGCAGCGACAAGAACAAGCCGCACGACAAAACACAGCGACAAAACACAGCGACAACGACAACAACAGGATGCCAGACATGCACATCGTCATTACCGGCGGCGCCGGTTTCCTCGGCCAGCGACTTGCCGCGCGCCTGCTGGCGCGGGGCGAGCTGAGAGGTGAGGCCGTTCAGCGCCTGACGCTGGTCGATCAGCTCGAGCCGCCGTGCCCGCCCAGCGACACGGTCGATGTCGAAGGGCTGGCGCTGGACATCACCGAGCCCGGCGCGCTGGACTCGGTGCTCGATGCGCGCCCGCACGTCGTCTATCACCTGGCCGCGGTGGTCAGCAGCGCCGCCGAGGCCGATCTGGATCTCGGCATGGAGGTCAACTTCGATGCCACCCGGGCACTGCTGGAGGGCTGCCGCGAGCGGGGGCTGGCCAATACCCGTCTGATCATGGCCAGCTCGGTGGCCGCCTACGGTGGCGAGCTGCCCGCGGTGCTCGACGACATGACCGCGCTGCAGCCGCAGAACTCCTACGGCACCCAGAAGGCGATGTGCGAGCTGTTGATCAACGACTACAGCCGACGCGGCCTGATCGACGGCTGCGTGCTGCGCCTGCCGACCATCATCGTGCGTCCGGGGCGACCCAACGCCGCCGCCTCGAGCTTCGCTTCCAGCATCCTGCGCGAGCCGCTCAACGACGAGGAGGCCATCTGTCCCGTGGCTCCGTCCCTGGAACTGTTCGTGATGTCGCCGGCCAAGGTGATCGAGGCGCTGGTGCACGGCGCCGAGGTGCCGGGTGAGGCGCTGGCGCCGTTTCGCGCCTTCATGCTGCCGGGCATCACGGTCAGCGTGGCCGAGATGCTCGATACCCTGCGTCAGGTGGCGGGTGACGAGGCGCTGGCGCGGGTGCGCCACGAACCCGATCCGCGTATCGAGGCGATCGTCGCCAGCTGGCCGGCACGCTTCGAGACCCGCCGGGCGCAGGCGCTGGGCTTCGCCGGCGACCGCAACCTGCACGATATCGTCATGGCGTTCCTCGAGGAGCGCAGCCGATAGCGAGCACAAAGCCGCGGCCGACAGGCCGCCGACAACCACCGAGGTGTTTTACGACGAAGAGGTCACAACAATGAAAACGCAGTTCGTACGCCACGCCCTCACCGCTGCCATCGGCGGCATCACCGCCGCCGCTCTGGTCGCCAATGCCCAGGCCGCCCAGGAGGTAAGCCTGGGTCACACCCTCTCTTCCACCTCCCACTATGCGGTGGGTGCCCGGGCCTTCAAGGAGACCCTGGAAGCGCTCAGCGACGGCGCCTTCACGGTCACCGAATACGCCTCCGGCGCGCTGGGCGGCGAGCGCGAGATGATCGAAGGCCTGCAGATCGGCACCGTAGACGTGGTCATCACTTCTACCGGCCCGCTCGGCAACTTCGTGCCGGAGACCTACGTGCTCGACCTGCCGTTCCTGTTCGAGAGCTACGATCAGGCGCGCTGCGTGCTCGACAGCGAGCTCGGCGACGAGCTGCTGGAGAAGATGGGCCAGCACGACCTGGTCGGCCTGGCCTGGTCGGAGAACGGCTTCCGTCACCTCACCAACAGCCGTCGCGAAGTGACCAGCCCCAGCGATGCCGAAGGGCTGCGGGTGCGCACCATGGAGAACGAGGTGCACCAGGAGGCGTTCCGTCAGTTGGGCGCAAGGCCCACCCCGATGGCCTTCCCGGAGCTCTTCACGGCGCTGCAGCAGGGCGTGGTGGACGGTCAGGAGAACCCCATCACGGTGATCGTCGCCACCAACTTCTGGGAAGTGCAGGATCATCTCTCGCTCACTGGGCACGTCTATTCGCCCGCCGCCGTGCTGGGTTCGCCGCTGCTGCTCGATGGGCTCAGCGACGAGGAGCGCGAGTGGTTCCACGAAGCCGCCCGCGCCTCGGCCGAGGCGACCCGCGGCGAGGTATCGCGGCTCGAGGAGGAGGGCGTGGCCCTGCTGCGCGACAACGGCATGACGGTCAACACCGAGATCGACATCGGCCCCTTCCAGCAGGCGGTCGAGCCGGCCTACGAGATCTTCACCCGCCAGCACGGCAGCGAGATGCTGGAGAGGATCCAGGAGAAGGCGGCCAGCTGCTGAGCAGAGCGTGAACGCCTGTGCGGCGTCGCCGCGCCGCGCGGGCCTTCTCTAACGCTGAGTTTCCCAACTGCGCTCCCGGTGTATAGCGGGAGCGCGTCGGCAGGAATCGTGAGCCCATGGTGGATCTCTTTCTTCGTTTCGAACGTCAGCTGACGCGCCTGGCCATGGTCGTCGCCGTCGTCATGCTGGTGGTATCGGTGTCGTTCAGCTTCTATCAGGTGCTGACCCGCTTCGTCTTCAATGCGCCCTCCACCTGGACCGAGGTGGCGGCGCGCACGGCGATGATCTGGTGCGTGTTCATGGCCGCGGCCGCGACCTTTCGCGGTGGCTACATGATGGCCGTGGAGGCGATCTACAAGGTGGTGCCGCAGCGCCTACTGCTGGTGCTCGAGATCGCCATCGTGCTGTGCTGCCTGCTGGTGCTGGCGGTGCTGGTCCACTACGGCATCCTCATGACCCGGCGCGTCGCCAACCAGACCATGTCGGGCATGAACATCTCCATGGCCTACGCCTATGCCGCCATTCCCATCGGCGCCGGCTTCGCCATCGTCTCGGTGATCGCCCGGCTGCTGGCCCAGCTGACCGGCCGCGAGGCGGTGGGGCCCGACCTGGGCGAGGCCGAGGTGGAGATGCACGACCTGCGCCGTGCCATGCCCGAGACCGCCGAGGACGTCGAGCGCGGAGGGCCGCGCTCATGAACCTGGTCATCGGTCTGTCATTGATCATCCTGTTCGCCTTCGGCGTGCCGATCGCCGTGTCGATCATGCTGGCCTCGATCATCGGCATCGAGTTCTTCACCCGGCTGCCGCTGCTGCTGGTGCCGCAGCAGATGTTCATCGGCATCGACAAGTTCCCGCTGATGGCGATCCCGTTCTTCATTCTCGCCGGCAATCTGATGGCCGCCGGCGGCATTTCCCAGCGCCTGGTGGACCTGGCCAAATCCATCGTCGGCGGCGTGCAGGGCGGGCTGGCGATGACCTGCGTACTGACCTGCATGATGTTCGCCGCGGTGTCCGGCTCCAGCGTGGCGACCACCTTCGCCATCGGCGCCATCCTGATTCCGGCCATGGTGCGCCATGGCTACCCCAAGCCGCTGGCGGCCTCGATCCAGGCCTCGTCGGCGGAGCTCGGGGTGCTGATCCCGCCATCGATCCCGCTGATCCTGTTCGGTGTGAGCACCGACACCTCCATCGGCCAGCTGTTTTTGGCCGGGGTGGGGCCGGGCCTGCTCATCGGCACCGCCTTGATCCTGTTCCTCTATTTGTTCTGCAAGGTGCGTGGCTTCGGCCTGGAGGACCACAAGGACAGCACCAGCTTCGTGATCTCGTTCAAGCGCGCCTGGGCGGCACTGCTGATGCCGGTGGTGGTGATCGGCGGGATCTACGGCGGCGTATTCACCCCCACCGAGGCTTCGGCGGTGGCAGTGTTCTACGCCCTGCTGGTGGGCGGGCTCTACTACCGTGAGCTCAAGGTCGCCGACCTGTGGCCGATCCTGCGCCAGAGCGTGATCTCCACCGCCGCGGTGATGCTGATCATCGCTGCGGCCTCGCTGTTCAGCTTCCTGATCAGCCGGACGGGCCTGCCGGGCCATATCGCCGGCTGGGTGACCGGTGTGTTCGACAGCCCCATGACCTTCCTGCTGGCGGTCAACGTGCTGCTGCTGATCGTCGGCATGTTCATCGAGACTTCCGCCGCCATCCTGGTGCTGGCGCCGATCCTGACGCCCATTGCCATCCAGTTCGGCGTCCATCCGGTGCACTTCGGTCTGATCATGGTGGTCAACCTGGCGCTGGGCATGATCACGCCGCCGCTGGGGGTGAACCTGTTCGCCGCCTGCGCGGTGGCCAAGATCTCCATCGATCAGATGCTGCCCTGGCTGGTGCGCTTCGTGCTGGTGGTGCTGGCCTGCCTGGTGGCGATCACCTACATGCCGTGGATCTCGCTGGGTCTGGTGAGACTGGTCTACTGAGAAACGACCTCAAGGACAAAGACAACGACAAGGAGGATGTATGACCGTTCTACCCGTGATACCGCCCCGACACGCCCTGATCGGTGGCGAATGGGTGCCGACCCAGGCGCTGCTCGACGTGCAGACGCCCTCCAGCGGCCGGACCATCGCCCAGATCGCCCGCTGTCAGGCCGAGGAGGTGATGGTGGCCGTCGACGCCGCGCGCCGCGCCTTCGCCGGCAGCCTTGGCGAGTGGGCACGCTGGAGCGCGAAGCGCCGCGGCGAGTGGCTGCTGCAGTTCGGCGACGCCATCGACGCCGACCACGCCAACCTGGCGGCGCTGGAGTGCGCCGATACCGGCAAGCCGATGAGCCAGGCCGAGGCCGACATTCGCGCCTGCGCGCGCTACTTCCGCTTCTACGGCGGCGGTGCCGACAAGCTGCATGGCGAGACGCTGCCCTTCGACGAAGGCTTCACCGTGCTCACCCTGCGCGAGCCCTATGGGGTGTGCGCACAGATCATCCCCTGGAACTATCCGGCACAGATCTTCGGACGCTGCGTGGCGGCGGCGCTGGCCACCGGCAACAGCGTGGTGCTCAAGCCAGCCGAAGACGCCTGCCTGAGCGTGCTGCGCCTGGCCGAACTGGCCTGCGAGGCGGGCCTGCCGCCCGGCGTGCTCAACGTGGTGCCGGGGCTGGGGCGCGAAGCGGGCGCGGCGTTGGCTGCGCACCCGGCCATCGATCATCTCTCCTTCACCGGCTCGCCCGAGACCGGCACTCAGGTGGCCCAGGCCGCCGCGGCGCACCATGTGCCGGTGACCCTGGAGCTGGGCGGCAAGTCGCCGCAGATCGTCTTCGCCGACGCCGACATGGACGTCGCGCTGGATGCCGTGGTGCGCGCCATCATCCAGAACGCCGGCCAGACCTGCTCGGCCGGCAGTCGCCTGCTGGTGGAGGCGAGCTGCGCCGAGGCGGTGCTGGGCGAGCTGGTCGAGCGCTTCTCGGCGCTGCGCTGCGATGCCGGCGAAGCCAACGCCGACTGCGGCCCCTTGATCAATGCGCGCCAGAAGGCCGGCCTGGAGGCACGCCTGGAAGCCGCCCAGGCCGACGGTGTGCGCGTGGCGGCGAAGGGGGCATTGGCCGCCGGAGCCCCCGAGGGCGGCCATTTCGTGGTGCCCCACCTGCTCACCGACATCCCCGCTGGCCATGCCGTGCTGCGCGAGGAGCTGTTCGGCCCGGTGCTGGCGGTACAGGTCTTCCGCGACGAGACCGAGGCGCTGCGCCTGGCCAACGCCACCGACTTCGGCCTCTGTGCCGGTGTGTGGACCCGCGACGGCGGCCGTCAGCTGCGTCTGGCCAAGGGCATCCGCAGCGGTCAGGTTTTTATCAACAACTACGGCGCCGGGGGTGGCATCGAGCTGCCGTTCGGTGGCGTGGGGCGCTCCGGGCACGGCCGCGAGAAAGGCTTCGAGGGGCTGCGCAGCTACACTCGGCTGAAGACCGTGGCGATCAAGCACGGCTGAGCCGCTCATTCGTAAGCTAGGAGAAGGTCATGAAAGAGACACGCCGGGTCGGCCTGATCGGGGTCGGCCTGATGGGGCACGGCATTGCCGCCAACATTCTGCGCGGTGGCCATGCGCTCTGCTTTCTGGATCATCCGGGCAACCAGCCGGTGGAAGACCTGCTCGGCGCCGGTGGGGTGGCCAAGGGCAGCGGACGCGAGGTGGCCGAGGCCGCCGAGGTGGTGATCCTCTGCGTCACCGGCTCGCCCCAGGTGGAAGCGGTGCTGTTCGAACCGGGCGGGGTGCTCGAGGGGCTGGCGCCCGGCACGCTGGTGATCGACTGCTCCACGGCGCTGCCGAGCTCCACCGAACGAGTTGCCGCCCGGGTGGAGGCCGCCGGCGGGCGCTTCATGGACGCCGCCATGACCCGCACGCCCAAGGAGGCCGAGGAGGGGCGGCTGAACCTGATCGTCGGCGCGCCCGAGGCGCTGTTCGCCGAGGTGCGACCGCTGCTCGAATGCTTCGCCGAGAACATCGCCCACGCCGGGCCGGTGGGGGCGGGGCATACCCTGAAGCTGCTGCACAACTTCGTCTCGCTGGGCTTCACCGCGGTGCTGGCCGAAGCCGCGGCGGCGTCGCGCCGGGCCGGCATCGACGATGCGGCGCTGCTCGACGTGCTGGGCAAGGGCGGCGGCGGGGGCGTGGTGCTGGAGCGGCTGCGCCCCTACCTCGAAGCCGGCGACCCTTCGGGATTTCGCTTCAGCGTAGCCAACGCGCTCAAGGACATCGGCTACTACCGCACCATGACCGAGGACCTCGCCGCCGAGGGCGGAGTGGCCGAAGCGGTACTGGCACTCTATCGCCAGGCCAGCGATGCCGGCCATGCCGATAAAGCGGTGCCGGAGCTGGTCGGGTTGCTGGAGCAGGGCAGAGTCTAGGCTTCCTCGAGCTCGAGCGGTGGAAGACGCTTCAACGGGTCCTGACGGAAGTAGCGGGTGAGCAGGTCATAGAGCTCAGGGTAGGCGCCGCTGAGCACGTCCGGGGCGGAGAAGAAGGCCTCGCAGCATACGGCGAAGCACTCGCCGGGGTGGGTGGCGGCGTAGTCGTCGATGGGCGGCTCTTCGCCGCGCTCCAGGTGCGTCTGCAGGTCGTCCCACACCGCGGTGAAGACGCGGTGCCACTCCTTGGGGTCCATATCCCGGGGCAGCGGCGGGAAGCCGTCGACGTCGAGCGAATTGCCCATGTCGAGCTTGTGGGCCAGCTCGTGTATCACCACGTTGAAGCCGCTGAAGTCGCCGCTCTCCATCAGGTCGGGGAAGGCCAGCACCACCGGCCCTTGGGCCGAGGTCTCGCCGGCGCGCTCGTCCTCGTAGGCGTGCATCACGCCGAACTCGTCCATTTCCTCCACCTGACGGTGAAAGGCTTCCGGCAGGATCAGGATCTCGTGGAAGCCGCTGAACGCCTCGTCATGGTCGTCGTCCGACCAGCCCAGCGTCAGCAGGCAGGCCTGGGCCGCCAGGGCGAGCTGGGCGGGCTCGTCGAAAGTGGTGTGGGCGGCCAGATCGGGATGCATGCTGGTGCGCTTGGCATGCAGGAAGTGCCAGGCGCGCCGGCCCAGGCGCTCGGCCTCCTCGTCGCCGAGAAAGGTCAACAGCGGCAGGCGCGAGCGGGCCTCGGCCCAGGCTGCCTCGGGAAATGGATGACGGGCCTCGAAGCGCTCGGCCCGCCAGCGGCGCAGGCGGCGAAACATGGCGTCAGCTCTCTTCCTGGCGTGAGCCGGACTTCCACGACCAGTCGCGCCAGCGCAGGTCGAACAGATCCTTGCGCCGGTCCTTGAGATTGGTCACCGAGCCCTCGGCGCGCACCACGGTGAGCCGGGTGAGGTCGAGGTCGGAGAAGATCACCATCTCGGTATTGGGCGTGGTCTCGGAGAGCACCGCGTCGTGGGGAAAGGCGAAGTCCGAGGGCGTGAACACCGACGACTGGGCGTACTGGATGTCCAGGTTGCGGATCGACGGTACGTTGCCCACGCTGCCGCACAGCACCACGTAGCACTCGTTCTCGATGGCCCGCGCCTGGGCGCAGTGGCGCACCCGCAGGTAGCCGTTCTTGGTGTCGGTCCAGAACGGTACGAACAGGATGTCCATGTCCTGATCGGCCAGCAGCCGGCCGAGTTCGGGGAACTCCACGTCATAGCAGATCAGGATGCCGACACGACCGGCATCGGTCTCGAACACGCGCAGCTCGTCGCCGCCCTCGATCACCCACTCGCGGCGCTCCTGGGGCGTGATGTGCAGCTTGGATTGCTTCTCGACGTCGCCGTCGCGATGGCACAGGTAGCTGACGTTGTAGAGCCGGTCGTCCTCGCCCACCTCGATCATCGAGCCGGCAATGATGTTGATGTTGTAGGAGACCGCCATGCGCGAGATTTCGGTCTTGAACTGCTCGGTGAAGCCGGCCAGGTAGCGGATGGCGGCGAGCTGGTCCTGCTGGGTGGCGCGATCCTGCAGGCCCATCACCGGGGCATTGAACAGCTCCGGGAACACCGCGAAATCGCTCTGATAGCTGGAGATGGCATCGACGAAATACTCCACCTGCTGCAGTACCGACTCCACCGAGGCGCACTCGCGCATCTGCCACTGCACGGCGCCCACGCGCACCTGGGTGGGGCGGTTCTCCAGCACCCGCTCGGCGGGCTCGTAGAGGATGTTGTTCCACTCCAGCAGGGTGGCGTAACCCTGGGACTTTTCGTCCTCGGGCAGGTACTTGCGCAGCAGTCGCTTGACCTGGAAATCGTTGGCCAGCTGGAAGGAGAGAATCGGGTCGTAGATCTCCTTGCGCGCCACCCGCTCGATGTACTCGGCGGGCGAGAGTTCCTCGGCGTGCTCGTGATACTGGGGAATGCGCCCGCCGGCCAGGATCGAGCGCAGGTTGAGCGAGCGGCACAGCTCCTTGCGCGCCTCGTAGAGGCGACGGCCCAGGCGGTAGCCGCGGTAATCGGGGTGGATCAGTACGTCCAGCCCGTACATGGCGTCGCCTTCGGGGTCGTTCAAGATGATCTCGCGGTTGCCCACCAGGTCGTCGTACTTGTGCGGGTTGGAGAACTCGTCGTAGTCGACCCGCACGGTGAGCGCCACGCCCACCAGCCGTTCGTCATCCTCGATGGCGATCTGGCCGTCGGGGAACTCCTGGATCAGCCGGTCGATGGAGTGCTGCGGCCAGGCGCCGCCGATGTCGTCGTAGACGGCATCCATCAGCTGCTTGAGCTGAGGGTAATCGTCCTGCGTCAGGTTGCGGAGATTGAGGTGCAGGTCTTCAAGGGACATTGCGCTCGGTTCCTGATCAGGGGAAAGCCAGCAGTCTAGCATGCCGGGCTCGCTGCCTCCGTAACATGGCCGAGTCGTCACCGTGTCATGGCGCTGTCATCGAAAGTCGTCAGCATGGCCGCACTTCGTCGAATTAGCGGCTACGCTGAGTTTCGGGAGAGTCGATGACAGCCATGCCACGCCTTCACGGGCAACGCGGAAGCAGTATGAACCCAGACAACAATAATCAGGGGCAGGAACAGAGCCCGCAGCGCCAGCCATCCGGCTCGCACGTCCCCATGCGAGATCACCAGCGCATCCGGCTCGAGGCCGTGAGCAAGCGCTGGGGCGATACCGCTGCCGTCGACGCCATCGGCTTCGACGTGGCGCCGGGGGAGTTCGTCATCCTGCTCGGCCCCTCGGGCTGCGGCAAGTCGACCACGCTGCGCATGATCGCCGGGCTCGAACAGGCCACTGCCGGTCGCATCGAGATCGGCGGGCGCGACGTTACCCATCTGCCGCCGGGCGACCGCGGCATCAGCATGGTGTTCCAGTCCTACGCGCTATTTCCCCACCTGAGCGTGGCCGACAACATCGTCTTCGGCCTGCGTAGCCGCAAGGTGCCCAAGGCCGAGCGCCGCGAGCGGCTGGCGCGGGTGGCCCAACTGGTCGATCTCGAAGCCTATCTCGAGCGCAAGCCGGCCCAGCTCTCCGGCGGCCAGCGCCAGCGGGTCGCGCTGGCCCGGGCGATCATCTCCGAACACCCCATCTGCCTGATGGACGAGCCGCTGTCCAACCTCGACGCCCGCCTGCGCGGCGAGATGCGTCGCGAGATCAAGGCGCTGCAGCAGCGGCTCGGCATGACGGTGATCTACGTCACCCACGACCAGGTCGAGGCGATGAGCATGGGCGACCGGGTGATCCTGATGCAGGACGGCCGCATCATGCAGGATGCCACCCCGAGCGAACTCTACGAGCGCCCGGCCAGCGCCTTCGCCGCCGGCTTCATCGGCAGCCCGGCGATGAACCTGGTGACGCTTTCCGCTGCCGCGGACGGCGCGGTGATCGACGGCGAGCCCCGCTGCAGCGTGGCACCCCACGAGGCCCAGGGACACTGGCTGGGCCTGCGCCCGGAGGAGATCCGCCTGCTGCCGGCCGACGCTCCCGGTGTGCCCGCCGAGGTGATCGATGCCGAATACCTCGGTGCCGACAGCATCGTGCGGCTCAAGGTCGGCAGCCAGCAGCTGCGCGCCCGCCTCGACGGCAGGCCGTCGCTCGCTGCCGGTTCGCCCTGTCGGCTGCAGTGGCGGCGCGAGACGGCGCACTTCTTCGATGCAAACGATGGACAGCGGCTGGCGATAACGGGGCACGACCTGGCCGCACCGCCCGGGCGCCATCGCTTCGAGCCGGGCCTTGCCGGCGCTTCGACCCAAGACCGCGAGGCGCGAGCCTCGTCCTATCCCGCAGGGAACGACTCTTCAGGAGTGAAACGATGAACGCACGCTTCTCTCTAGCAGGTGGCTGTCCAGCCGGTGGCAGTCTCGTCAAGGGCGGCAGGCTGGGTGCCGCGGCGGTGGCCGGGCTGTTGGCCGCCGGTTCGCTGAGCGCTCAGGCCCAGACCGAGCTGACCATGTACTACCCGGTGGCCGTGGGCGGCGCCCTGACCGACGTGATCGACGGTCTGGTGGCCGAATTCGAGAACGAGCATCCGGATATTTCAGTGAATGCCATCTACGCCGGCAACTATGACGACACCCGGGTACGGGCGATGTCGGCCATCGAGGCGGGCAATGCGCCGCAGCTGTCGGTGCTGTTCTCCATCGACCTGTTCGACCTGCTGGAGCAGGACGCCATCGTCTCCTTCGACTCGGTGATCGAAACCGACGAGGAGCGTGAGTGGCTCGATGGCTTCTACCCCGGGCTGATGGAGAACGGCCAGATCGACGGTCAGACCTACGGCATTCCCTTCCAGCGCTCCACCATCGTGCTCTACTGGAACAAGGACGCCTTCGAGGCGGCCGGGCTCGACCCCGAGACGCCACCCGAGAACTGGGAGGAGATGGCGGAGATGGCCGCCGCGGTGCGCGAGGCCAGCAACGGCCAGCAGTGGGGCGTGATGGTGCCCTCCACCGGCTATCCCTACTGGATGTTCCAGGCCTTCGCCTTCCAGAACGGCCACCGGCTGATGAACGAAGAGGGCACCGAGGTCTACTTCGACGACCCCGCCGCCATCGAGGCGCTGGAGTACTGGGTCTCACTCTCCCAGGAGCACCAGGCCATGCCCGACGGCACCATCGAGTGGGGCACGCTGCGCCAGAACTTCATCGAGCAGGCCACCGCCATGATGTGGCACACCACCGGCAACCTCACCGCGGTGCGCAACGAGGCCGGCTTCGACTTCGGCGTGGCGATGTTGCCCATGAACACCCAGCGCGGCAGCCCCACCGGCGGCGGCAACTTCTACCTGTTCAAGGACAGCACCGAGGAGGAGCAGCGCGCGGCGATGACCTTCATTCGCTGGATGACCGACCCCGAGCGCGCCGCGGCCTGGTCGATCGAGACCGGCTACATGGGCGTGAGTCCGGCCTCCTACGAGACCGAGGCGCTGCGCAACTACGTCGAGGAGTTCGCGCCGGCGGCGGTGGCCCGCGACCAGCTCGAGCACGCCACCGCGGAGCTGGCCACCTACCAGGGCGGACGGGTGCGCCGGGCGCTGGACAACGCCGTGCAGGCGGCACTGACCGGCCAGATGTCGCCGGAGGAAGCTCTCAAGCAGGCCCAGGCGGAGGCTGACGCGGCGTTGCGCCGCTACGCACGCTCTCGCTGAGGAAACACTGACAAATGGCTGCGGGAGCGAATTGCTGACTCAGCCATTAGAAGTAAAGGGCGCCGGGGGCAAGGTCGAAGAGGAGGTCATTTGCCATGGGTGAGGAGCATTGCTCCGAACGGGCTGGCCATGGATGGCCAGCACCGGCCCTGCAAGCGGAGCAGGATGCGAGAGCGCCGCAGGGCAAATGTAGCGTCCAGGGAAGGATTCACAGCGCCTCCTCGTAGGCTTTGCCGCCGGATAGCCCCGATCCCCGGGAAGGGCCATGATGATCCAGAATGCCGACCGACGTATGCAGATCTACGGTGCGCTGTTGCTGCTGCCGGCGGCGGTGCTGCTCGGCACCTTCGCCTATCTGCCCACCGTGGCGACGTTGATCAACAGCTTCTTCCTGCCCGGCTTTCGCGGCGCGCCGCCGGAGTTCGTCGGGCTGGAGAACTACGCCATGCTGGTGGAGGACCGCACCTTCTGGCGGGTGGCGCGCAACAACCTGATCTATGCCCTCGGCACCATTCCCACTTCCATCGCCCTGGCGCTGGGCATGGCGCTGTTCGTCAATGCCCGCCTGCCGGGGCGCGGCTTCGTGCGTATGGCCTATTTCACCCCGACCATCCTGCCGATGATCGCCGCGGCCAACATCTGGATGTTCTTCTATGCACCGCAGATCGGCCTGTTCAACAAGCTGCTCGGCGCGCTGGGGCTCTCCGGGGTCAACTGGCTGGGCGACCCCAGCGTGGCGCTGACCTCGGTGATCGTGATGACGGTATGGAAGGAGGCCGGCTTCTTCATGATCTTCTACCTGGCGGCGCTGCAGAGCATCCCGCCGGAGCTGAAGGAGGCCTCGGACCTGGAGGGCACCAGCCGCTGGAGCTTCTTCTGGCGGGTGACCTTCCCACTCTTGATGCCGACCACGCTGTTCGTGCTGATCAATGCCCTGATCAACGCCGTGCGGGTGGTCGATCACCTGTTCATCCTGACCAAGGGCGGGCCCAACAACGCCACCAACCTGCTGCTCTACTACGTCTACGAGAATGCCTTCTCGTTCTTCGACCGCACCTATGCCGCCACCATCACCGTGGTGATCCTGCTGGTGCTGGCGGTGGTGGCCACGCTCAAGTTCACCGTGATCGACCGCAGGACGCACTATCAATGAACCGCGCAATGAACCGAGCCATCAGCCCCGCCGCCAGCCGCTTCGCCCTGCGCGTGCCGAGTCTCGAGACCACGGCCGCCTGGCTGCTGGCCATCATCTGGATCTTTCCGCTGCTCTACGCCATCTGGGCCGCCTTCCATCCGCCGGCCTACATGGTGCGCTTCGATCTGTTCGCTCCGATCACGCTGGACAACTTCGCCAACGCCTGGGCCCAGGCGCCGTTTGCCCGCTATTACCTCAACACCTTCCTGCTGGTCACCGGGGTGGTGCTGGCGCAGTTCGTGGTCTGCACCCTGGCAGCCTTCGCCTTCGCCCGCTTTCCCATTCCCGGGCGCGACGTGCTGTTCATGCTGGTGCTGATCCAGCTGTTCGTGTTCCCCGAGGTGCTGATCGTGGAGAACTACCGTATCGCCAGTGGGCTGGGGCTGGTCGACACCATCACCGGCATCGGCCTGCCTTACGTGGCCAGCGCCTTCGGCATCTTCCTGCTGCGCCAGACCTTCAAGACCATCCCCCGCGAGCTGGAGGAGGCCGCCCGGGTGGAGGGCTGCGGCTGGATGGCGATCCTGCTCAAGGTCTACGTGCCCCTGGCCAAGCCCACCTACCTGGCCTACGGCCTGGTCTCGATCAGCCATCACTGGAACAACTTCCTGTGGCCGTTGGTGGTCACCAACTCGGTGGAGAGCCGCCCGCTCACCGTGGGGCTCGGCATCTTCTCGGCGCCGGAAACCGGCGTCAACTGGGCCACCGTCAGCGCCGCCACGCTGCTCAGCATCGCGCCGCTGCTGGTCGCCTTCCTGCTGTTCCAGCGCCAGTTCGTGCAGTCGTTCTTGCGGGCGGGGATTCGCTGACGGCTCCATTGACTACCCTTGGGGGTGAATGCACCCAAGGAGAGATGCCATGGCTCAAGGACAGTCAGTGGGGCAGGGCAAGCAGGCCAAGCTATACCGCATGGTCATGCAAGAGCACCTGTGCCCCTTCGGCCTGAAGAGCAAGGACCTGCTGGAGCGCAAGGGCTTCGAGGTGGAGGATCACCATCTGACCACGCGGGAGGAGACGGAGGCGTTCAAGGAAGAGCAGGGCGTCGATACCACGCCCCAGGCCTTCATCGATGGCCAGCGTATCGGCGGCTACGACGAGCTGCGCGAGCATTTCGGGCTGGATTCGCCGGGCGAGGATGAGACCACCTACCAGCCGGTGATCGCGCTGTTCGCCACGGCGCTGCTGATGGGCTTCGCCGTGAGCTGGGCCGCAACCGGCTCGCTGGTGAGCGCGAGAATGCCGGAGTACTTCGTGGCCATTGCCATGACCCTGCTGGGGCTGCAGAAGCTCAAGGACGTGGAGAGCTTCAGCACCATGTTTCTCAATTACGACCTGCTGGCTCAGCGCCAGGTGCGTTATGGCTACGTCTATCCCTATGCCGAGACGCTGGCAGGCATTCTGATGCTGGCCGGGGCGCTGGTGTGGCTGGCCGCTCCCGTGGCGCTGTTCATCGGCACGGTGGGCGCCGTCTCGGTGTTCAAGGCGGTCTACATCGACAAGCGAGAACTCAAGTGCGCCTGCGTGGGTGGCGACAGCAAGGTGCCGCTCGGCTTCGTGTCGCTCACCGAGAATCTGATCATGATCGCCATGGGGCTATGGATGCCGCTGCGCATGTACCTCCTGTAGCCTCAGCGCTTCGTCTCGGCATCGGGTGCCGGCAGTGGCTCGGCATGAGGCATGTTCCGCTGCGCCTGTGTCGAGGGGCCGCCTTCCTGTAGCTGCGCCAGTACGCAGCGGTTACGCCCTTCGCGCTTGGCCTGATAGAGCGCTTCGTCGGCTAGCGACAGCAGCGTCGAGGGCGGCATGGCTGAGGTGGGGCGGGCCACGGCAACACCGATGCTGATCGTGACCACCGCTGAGTGGGGTACGCCTGCGTTGGGTATGGCCAGGGCTTCGATGCCCTGACGAATACGCTCGGCGGCCTGGAACGCCGAGGAGGCCGAGGCGTCGGGCATCAGCACGACGAATTCCTCGCCGCCATAGCGCACCACCAGGTCGAGCTCGTGGCGCACATGGTGCTGTATCTCCTGCGCAACCTGGCGCAGGCAGACGTCTCCCTCGAGATGACCATAGCGGTCGTTGTAGTTCTTGAAGCAGTCGATATCGAGAACCAGCATGCCGAGCATCGTTCGCTCGGCAATGGCCTCGTTCCAGCGCTGCGCCAACACCTCGTCGAAATGGCGACGATTGGCCACCCCGGTCAAGGGGTCGGTGGTCGAGATCCTGGCCAGGGTCTGGTTGTCCTGCAGCGTGGCTTCGTTGCCGAGTCGTTCACGCAGCAGCAGCAGATAGGCCTGGCGCTCGCTGAACTCCAGTCGGTAGTTGGCCAGCAGCGTGAAGACGGCACTCGAGGCAAAGACGACCAATGTGTTGATCTTCACGGCATTGTCGGTATGCCCATAGGGAATCACGAAGCTCGTCATGATGACGGCGCAGAGCAGCGATGAGGCCAGGGCGAAGCCGAAGCGCAACGAGAAGACGATGTTCCCCACCAACAGGATCAAGCCGAACGAGAAGGTATCGAGAAACGAGTAGGGGGAATCCGAGAGGTAGAAGTTCACGCTGGAGAGCAGCATGGCGATGACGATGGTGGCCGCCATGGTCGCCTCGCGCAGGATCGGCGAGAGTCCGCGGTAGACGGCGTAGAGGGCCGCCAGGCCCAAGGGCGTCATCAGGCCGAAACGCAGCCAGGCCGCGGTCAGCAGGGATTCGGGCCTGATAACATAGTCATTGAAGATGTACAGGTTGTAGATGACCAGCGCCAATAGGCCGGCGATCACCAAGAGACGGCTGCGCCGGGCGGAGGTGTCGGCCTCGAAGCGGGCCTCTACCGCAGGGCTGAAGCGCAGGCGATACCAGGGCCTGAGCAGGTCGGCCTCTACGGCGCTCAATAAGGTGTCTTTCACGGCCGGTCCCCCATCGCTGGCACCGTTCTCGATCATGGTGCTCTGGAAGGGATATCGGCCGCTCGTTACCTAACTTAACTTATTATGCCTCTGTTATGCCTCTTACACGCGCTGCCAGCCCGAAGACGTGCCGGTCCTCGGCGCCGAGCTCTTCCAGAGCATCGGCCAGATGCAGAAGGTAGTCGCGGTTGGCGCCGCTGGGGCCGTGAGCGGCGGCGATCTGGTGGGCCATCTCGTCGAGGGGGGCGGCGCCGAGAAAGGCGGCATTGTCCGCCGTGGCCAGATAGATCAGCCCCTCGGCATGGTCGCCCTCGGCGAAATGCAGCGTCACCCGCTCGCGTAGGTAACCGTTCTTCTCGCGCACGTCGAGCGGGCCGAGTACCTCGGCATCGATGCGATAAGCCATGCCCTGGCAGATCGCACCGGGCGACTCGATCAGCGTTGCCACGCGGCCCGGCGCCTCCGGCGTGCCGCGATGATCGTGAGAGCCCTGCCAGAAGCGTCGCGCCCAGCCTTCGATATGGGCGGGGCGGCGTTCGTGGAAGGGAAATTCGGCCTTCCAGATCAGCGAGCCGTAGCCGAACAGCCACAGCGTCTGGTCGGCGTCGAAGAAGTTCCTTTCCCGGTTGAGTCGTGTGGTATCGAGCGTCATGGGCTGCGGGCGGCTCTGCGGACGAGCGGTTGGGTCAGGGTCTGGGCCATGAGTACCCCGGCCAGCACCAGCACGCCACCGACCAGATGGAACAGGGCAATGCGTTCGCCGAGGTAGGCCATGGCGATCAGCGCGCTGAACAGCGGCATCAGGTTGATGAAGATGCTGGCCTGGCTGGCGCCGATCTGGCGGATGGCGCGCATCCACAGATAGGTGGTGATGATGGAGGCGGGGATGCCGGCATACAGAATCAACCAGACGTTGTGGCCGTCCACCGGGGTCATCGGCCCCATCAGGTAGGGCGGCAGCAGGAACAGCACGGCGAACACCACCTGGGCGTAGAGCAGCACCCAGGGCGGCAGGTCCAGCGGCCAGCGCTTGAGCATCACCCCGTAGAGCGCGTAGCAGGTCGCCGCCACCACCATCAGCAGGTCGCCGAGCGCCACTTCCAGTTCCAGCAGCGAGAGCGGGTCGCCACGACCGAGCAGTACCAGCACGCCGAACAGGGCGACGAGCCCGCCGACGGTGCCGCCGAGGCTGGGTGCTTCGCGCAGGATCAGTGCACTGAGCAACACCGTGAGCAGCGGCACCATGGCGGCCAGGATGCCCATGTTGGTGGCCGAGGTGGTCTCGGCGGCCACGTAGGCCAGTCCCTGCCACAGCCCCATGCCGAGCAGGCCCAGGATGGCGAGCTTGGCCCATTCGCGGCGGATGGTTTGGCGATGACGCCAGGCGGCCGGCAGCAGGAAGGGCGTGAGCACCAGCAGCGCCAGCAACCAGCGCAGGAAGGCGATGCTGCTGGGGGCGATGGCGCCTACGGTGAGCTGATTGATGGTCATGTTGCCCGACCAGATCAGCACGGCACCCAGCGGGGGCAGGAAATAGAGCAGCGGCATGGTGCCTCTCGACATGGTGTGGCCCCGCGGTGCAGGGGCTCGCGAAAGCCACATGATATCGGTCTGGTGCCTGGGTGCAAATCATGAGGAAGCTAACCGGTTGCCAGGCGTCGGGCTGGCGTTCGCTGGGTTTGGTCTACCCTGATAAGGGCGAATTATGCCAATACACACAACGCTAACGTCGAGGTGAACCATGGAGCATCGACACTACGGATGGATGGCACTGTGTACCGCACTGGGGCTGATCGTCTTCGCCGGCCACGTGCAGGCCGAATCGCACGGCGACGACCCTGCCCTCGAGGACGCCGTCGCCTATGCGGGCCGCTGGGCGACCGAGCCGGCCCTGTGTGCGCGAGACGAGGAGGAGGATCAAGCCATCACGCTTGGTCCATCGCACTTCGAGGGGGGCGGGGCCTCGTGTGACATGGAGGTCGCGGAAGAGGGCGACAACGTCTGGGAGGCCCAGCTCGATTGTCCGGCCGACGACATGGCCACGGACGAGCGGATCCGCATGTCGCTCGAAGCGGGAGACGAGGCGGAAGATGACGTACTGACGCTGACCTACCTCGATCGCGAGGACTTCGAGGTCACCCTGATGCGCTGCCCCGGGCCCGGCGAGTGACCGACGCCCACGCTGTGCACGGACTTGAACGCAGCGAGCCCCACCGAGGTGGGGCTCATTTCGTCATGGCGTGTGGACCAAGGGCCGACTAGCCTGCGGGCTCGGCCTCAGCGTGGGTATCTCCGCGGCTGGGTCTGCTGGGGATGTTGGCCAGGTACCCTTCCGCGCTGGCATGGGCCAGGAAGCGCAAGTGGCGCTGATACTCGTTGAGCGCGTCATGCACGACCTGGAGCCGGGTATAGCCGTTCAGGTCCTGCCCCAGGCCGCCTTCGGCCAGATGAACGTCGAGCCGCAGATAGTAGTCGTCATCCGCGGGCAGGAAGCTCGGTGGCCGCATGCGCTGCGGGCGTATCGCGTAGATGAAGCTGGGGGCGCCTTCGAAGTCGACCTGCAGGGTGGGACAGAGCAGTTGGGTGCCCTCCACCTGCCGTTCGGTGACGCTGGCCTGTTGGCCGCGGCGGGTGAGCTCCTCGGCCAGCTCGAGCAGCGCCGGGCGAATGGCGTGGCGCAGCGTGGCCTCGGCGCCGTTCTGCGTCGTGCCATCCAGGGTGCGGTCGAGACGCTCGCGCCAATCGCTGTTGGCGGCGGCGCTGGCCACCACCTGGTGACGGACGTCGGCCTTGCCGGTCTCGACCTTCAGCGAGCGGTACATGCTGAACATGGTCAGGAAGATGATCGCCGAGAACGGCAGGGCGGCGATCACCACCGCGCTCTGCAGGGTGCGCAGGCCGCCGGCGACCAGCAGGGCCAGGGTGATCAGTCCGATGATGGCCGACCAGAAGATGCGCAGCCGGGCGGGGGCGTCGTGGTTCACGTCGCGTAGCACGTAGGTGAAATTGGACAGCACCAGCGCGCCGGAATCGGCCGAAGTGACGAAGAACACGATGCTCAGCATCAGCACCAGCGAGGCGGTGACGCCGACCATGGGCAGCTGCTCGAGGAAGGTGTAGATGGTGGCCGGGGGGCGGTTCACGGCCTGGTCGCCGAGTACCACCAGGCCCTGTTCGACCATGTCGATGCCGCTGTTGCCGAACACGGACATCATGAGCATCACGAAGATGAGCGGGATGAACAGGGCGCCGGCGACGAACTCGCGGATGGTGCGGCCGCGTGAGATGCGTGCCAGGAA
Source organism: Billgrantia desiderata (assembly GCF_900108215.1). Taxonomy (NCBI): domain Bacteria; kingdom Pseudomonadati; phylum Pseudomonadota; class Gammaproteobacteria; order Oceanospirillales; family Halomonadaceae; genus Billgrantia; species Billgrantia desiderata. The sequence goes on from NZ_FNVC01000014.1 coordinate 41,248, forward strand.
CAGACCGACGAACGGCGCCCAGGCGATCCACCAGCCCCAGAAGAACACCGTCCAGCCGCTGAACCAGCCCTGCGCTTCGGGAGCATAGGCGTAGGTATCGAAGCTCTTGCCTGTCAGTGCCACCAGGTAGTCGCCGGTATTCATGACCAGGGCGTTGAGCAGTCGGAGCGTATCGCCCTGCAGCAGCACGAACAGCACCAGACCCGCCACCAGCAGCAGGTTGAGCTCGGACAGCCGGCGTATGCCGCGCTTCACGCCGCTCACCACCGACAGCGTGGCTAGGGTCACCACCAGCAGGATCAGCCCGATCTGCGCAGGCAGCCCCTCGGGTATGCCGAACAGGTAGGTCAGCCCGTAGTTCATCTGCATCACGCCGATCCCCAGCGCGGTGGCGATGCCGAACACCGTGGCCAGTACCGCGGCGATGTCCACGGCATCGCCGATGGGGCCGTAGATACGCTTGCCCAGCAGCGGATAGAGCGTCGAGCGGATCGCCAGCGGCAGGCGATGGCGGTAGCTGAAATAGGCCAGCGCCATGCCCATCAGCACGTAGAGCCCCCAGCCCGAGATGCCCCAGTGCAAGAAGGTCTGCACGATGGCCTGCCGCTGCGCCTCGGCGGTGCTGCCTTCGCCGAGGGGCGGGTTCAGGTAGTGGGTCAGCGGTTCGGAAACCACGAAGAAGAGGATGGCGCCGCCCAGCCCGGCGGCGAACAGCATCGCCGACCACGACAGCAGCGAGAACTCCGGCCGCGAGTGGTCGGGACCCAGGCGGATCTTGCCGAAGCGCGAGAAGCCGATCAGCACCACGAAGAGCAGATAGGCGACGACCGCCAGCATGTAGTACCAGCCGAAGGTGTTGCCGATCCAGTCCAGCCCGGCATTGAAGAAGGCCGTGGCGTGGTCGGTGAAGGTGATGGCATAGATCAGGAAGAGCAATATGCCGGCCACCGAGCCGTGGAACACGGCCGGGTTGAGTCGATTGACCGACTCGCCGTCGGGATGCGGATGTGTCATGGGGAAAGCCTCATATTGTTATTGCCATTGGCTTGTGGTGGGGCCGGTCGTTCTCGTCAGCGACGAGGCCGGCGCGTTGCAAGCAGGCCAGGACGTCGGGCTTGGTCCCGGCCAGGTACAGCCTCCCGCCCCGAGCCCGGCAGCGACGGGCCTGGTGCTGGAGCAGATGGATACCGCTGAGGTCGATGAAGTTGATGCCCGCGGCCAGCACCACCAGGTTCGGCCGGTCGTGCGACTCGAGCTGCCGGGCAACCGACTCGCAGGCGCCGAAGAACAGCGAGCCGTCGATCCGCACGACGCTGCAGCCTGGCTCCGTCAGGGCCTGCTGAAGCTCCGCGGGGGCTTGGGATAGCGCACAGACGACCACCGGTGGGCGGGTGGTGCGGCGCAGGTAGACGACAAGCGAAGCCAGTACGCCGAAGTAGATGGCGAACTCCAGCGCTAGCAGCAAGGTACTGAAAAAGGTGATCAGCAGGATTGCCGTTTCCGAGCGGCTGATCTTCAGAGTCTCGCGAATGCTGTTTCGGTCGACCAGCTTGGCGGCAACCAGCAGCAGCAGGCCGGCCATGGCCGACATCGGCACGTGGTGCAGCAGAGGGGCGGCAACCAGCAGTATCGGTATCAGGAACGCCGCGGATAGCACCGCCGCCAGCGGTGAGCGGGCTCCGGCGCTGGCGTTGAGCCCCGAGCGGGTGAACGAGCCCGACGAGACGTAGGCGGAGAAGCAGGCACCGCCGATGTTGGAGAGCCCCTGGCCGATGAATTCCTGGTTGCTGTTCAACCTTTCGCCCGAGCGTGCGGCGAAGGCCCGCGCGATCGCAGCGGCCTCGACCAGGCCCAGCAGCCCCAGGGCGATGGCGCCGGGCGTCAGCAGACGCAGGGTGTCGGTGGAAACGTCGGGCAGCGCGAGCGGCGGCAGGCCTGCCGGCACCTCGGCGATGCGCAGGATCTCGCTATGCGTCGGGTCGAGCCAGGCGGCCAGCAGCGACGCCGCCACCAGCGACAGCAGCATGCCCGGCCAGCGTGGCAGCCAGCGCTGGAACGCCAGGCAGAGGGTGAGCGTGGTGGCGGCGATCAGCACGGCATCGGGGCGGATGTCGCCGACCCGGGCGAACAGCTGGGGCCAGAGGTCGATGAAGCCGCCGCTCGCCATGGGAGCCAGTCCCAGCGCATGGGGGAGCTGGCTGGTGGCGATGATCAGCGCCGCGCCGGCGGTGAACCCGGTCACCACCGAATGCGAGACGAGATCGACCAGCACCCCGAGCCGCGCCAGGCCCAGCAGCAGCTGGAAGACCCCGGCCAGCAAGGTCAGGGTCAGCACCAGGGCGATGAATTCGCCGCTGCCCGCCTCGGCGAAGGGCTGCAAGGTGGCGAACAGCGCGATCGACAGGGCCGCCGTCGGCCCGCTGACCATCTGCCGCGAGGAGCCGAACAGGGCCGCCAGCACCGTCGGGACGATGGCGGTATACAGGCCGTACTCGGGCGGCAGCCCGGCCAGCAGGGCATAGGCCACCCCCTGGGGCACGACCAGCACCGCACCGGTCAAGCCGGCGACGGCATCGGCGCGCAGCGAGCGCGACGTCTGCTGCGGCAGCCAGTCGAGAAACGGCAGCCAGCGCTTGGGTCTGGCCGGATGCCGACCAACGTCGGTCGCGGTTCCCATCACGGCTATTCGACGCTGGCGGCCGGGAAGCGCGCGCGCCGCTCGAGATCGTCCAGGTCGATGGTATTGCGCATGTACTGGGTGCTGGCGTCGAACGTCGGCTGGTGATCCCAGGGCGTGACCCTGCCCTTCATCAGCGCACGGGAGACCAGCTTGCGCCGCCGCTGGCTGGCGATCACCTCGGCGTGCAGCCGTGCATAGTCCCAGCGGCTGGCGACCTCGTCGCGGAACTGCTTGCACAGGTCCAGATAGGCGGGTTCCTGCGCCAGGTTGTGGAGCTCCAGCGGGTCGGCCTCGAGGTCGAACAGCTGGTCCGGGTCCGGCGCGCTGTGCACGAACTTGTAGCGCCCGCGGCGGATCATCAGCAGCGGCGCGATGGCGCCTTCGCCGAGGTACTCGCCGATCACCTCGTCGTGACCGCCACTGCCGGTCAGGTGCGGCAGCAGGCTGCGGCCGTCGATGGGTACGGCGTATTCCGGCGCGACACCGCCATGGGCGAGTTCGGCAAAGGTCGGCAGCAGGTCCATGGTCGATACCGACTCGCGCACCCGGCCCGGGGTGAAGCGGCCCGGGGCGTGAACGATCATCGGCACCCGCGCCGAGCCCTCGAACCAGCTCATCTTGTACCAGAGACCACGCTCGCCGAGCATGTCGCCGTGATCGCCGGAGAAGACGATGATGGTGTCCTGGTCGAGTCCGGTCTCCTCGAGGACTTTCAGTACGGCGCCGAGCTGGTCGTCGACATAGCTGATCGCTCCATAGTAGGCGTGGCGCGCGTTGCGGATCTGTGCGTCGCTGAGGGTGTCCTCGTCGAGCTGGTAGACATGGCGTAGACGCTTGGAGTGCGGGTCCATCAGTTCGCGCGAGTAGGGCACACGCGGCATGTCGATGGCGTCGTGGTCGTAGCGGTCCCAATACTCCTGCGGGATGGTGTAGGGGTCGTGGGGATGGGTCAGCGACACGGTCAGGCAGAAGGGGCGTTGCTCGCCGCCACCCACCGCACTGTTGCGGGCATAGTCGTAGAGGAAACGCTTGGCGCGGAAGACCACCTCGTCGTCGAAATCGAGCTGGTTGGAGCGCACGCAGGGGCCCGCCTGAGTGACCGAGGACATGTTGTGGTAGTAGCTCGGCCGCTCGTCGAAGTTTTCCCAGTCGACGAACCAGCCGAAGTCCGCCGGATAGATGTCGGTGGTCAGGCGCTCCTCGAAGCCGTGGAGCTGGTCGGGGCCGCAGAAGTGCATCTTGCCCGACAGGGCGGTGAGGTAGCCGGCATCGCGCAGGTAGTGGGCGTAAGTGGGAATGTCGGCGGCAAAGTCGGCGGCATTGTCGTAGGCGCCGATGCGCGACGGCAGCTGGCCGGCCATCAGCGTGAAGCGCGAGGGGGCACAGAGCGGGCTGTTGCAGTAGGCCGAGTCGAATACCACGCCTTGTGCCGCCAGGCGTGACAGGTTGGGGGTCTTGACCAGCGGATGGCCGTAGATGGGTAGCGCCGAGGCCGTCATTTGATCGGCCATCAGGAACAGGATATTGGGTCGCTTGTCGGTCATGGGGCTTCTCTTGTGGGGCTGACGCTGGTGTAGTAACTGGCTTTTGCGACAGTCTCCCTGCTAATCTCAGCCCCTGTAAACTCGCTGAATTTTTATGGGAATCATTAGGTGAGCTAATGTCGTGGATGGCTAGGTCGGCGTCGCTCAACGGCCTGCGGGTGTTCGAGACGGCGGCCCGACACCTGAGTTTCACTGCGGCGGCACGTGAGCTGCGCTCGACGCAGTCGGCGGTCAGTCAGCAGGTTCGGGCGCTGGAAGAGCAACTGGGTCTGCCCTTGTTCGAGCGGATCTACCGGGGCGTGAAGTTGACCGAGGCGGGACATACGCTGTTCGTCAGCGTGCAGGAGAGCTTTGCGGGTATCGATCGCACCATCGAGCGGCTTCAGCACAGGCACCGTCACCCTCACGTCAACATCCTGACCGACTTCTCCTTCGCCGCGTATTGGTTGATGCCGCGGCTGCCGAGCTTCCGCGAGCGCTACCCGCACGTGGACGTGCGCATCGTGACCAACCAGGGCGTGCTCGACTGGCGCACCCAGGAGGTGGACGTCGCCATCGTGTTCTGCGACGAGCGGGCGCTCGCCGGCGGCGTGCCGCTGCTGTTCCACGAAGATGTCTTTCCGGTCTGCAGCCCCGGTTTTCTGCAGCAGCATGGGCCGATCGAGAGCATCGAGGCGCTCAGCCGGGCGCCGCTGCTTACTCTGACCGCCGACCAGGGACAGCGCTGGCTGGACTGGCCGAGCTACTTCCGGCAATTGGGCGGCATCGCCTATCACGAGTCGTCGGAGCTGACGTTCAACAACTACACGCTGCTGATTCAGGCGGCGATCGCCGGGCAGGGCATCGCCATGGGCTGGAGCGGCCTGGTCGACGACCTGCTGGATAAAGGCATGCTGATCGGCCTGAGCGACATGAGGCTGCGCTCGGCACGCGGCTATGGCGTGGTCGATGCGCGCCCGGATGCACCGGGTGAGGCGAAGCGGGCGCTATGGGAGTGGATCCTGGAGTGCGCAGCCAGGCAGACATAGGCCGGCAGGCGACGCCGGGGCGGTACGGAAGTCAATGCAGCGGTCGGGTAATGCAGAAGTGAGTGCCGGGCGCCGAGAAGAGGCGCCCGGCACAGCGTTCAGACGCCGAGTATCTCCTTGGCCTCGTTCAGCGCCTCTTCGGACTGGGCGTGGTCGCCATCGTTGTGGTACTGCTCGCCCTGTTCACGCAACTCGCGCACCCGCGCGAGTTCGTCCTCGCTGAGCTGGGCGACCTTGGCGTCGTCCGCCAGCGCTTCGTCTATTTCGGACATGAGCATGGGGCACTGGCCGGCCCAGGCGGGCGCCATGAAGGCCATCAGCACCATGGCGGCAAAGAGCTTCTTGATCATCGTGGGTTCCTCCCGTCGGGCGCAGCCCCGTCATTGCATTCGGCCGGCCCTGCAATTTGTCGATATCCCGCTATCGTCCGGGCGCCACCTCAGGCCGGTGACGCACCGTGTTCTGGTCTGGCGCTGTCAGTATAGATGGCCGCTGCGCTTCCTACCGAGACGATGAAACGGCAATCGACAGGAGCTTGTGACAGGAGGGTAGGGTCAATAGGGTGTATAATAAATTCTTATTTATTTTGGGTAAAAGGGAAGAATATCGTTATGGGTAGTCCAGGCGATCCAGCATCGACCAGCGACATGCATACGGATTACACCGTGGGTCAGGACAACATCGAGGGGCGGCTGGGACCTATCGGCTTCGACATCCACAACCGGGTATTCGCCGTCTCGGCGCTCGCCTCCGTCGTCTTCATCATTCTCACCCTGCTGTTCCCGGAAAGAGCGGGTGCCATCTTCCAGGCCATCGTCGGCTTCGCCACCGGCACCCTCGACTGGTACTTCATGCTGGTGGTGGATTTCTTCATCCTGTTCTGTATCGCCCTCGTCCTGCTGCCCTACGGCTCGGTGCGCCTGGGCGGGCCCGATGCCCGTCCGGATTACGGCTATCTCTCCTGGTTCGCGATGCTGTTTTCCGCCGGTATCGGGATTGGCCTGCTGTTCTTCGGCGTGCTGGAGCCGGTCTATCACGCCAACGTCTCCCTGCCGCTGGGCATCCCTTCGCCGTTCGGCGCCGACGGCGAGCTAGACCCGGCGGCCATCCCCGAAGCGACGGCCCTGGGCCTGGCCGGCACCTACCTGCATTGGGGCATTCACGGTTGGGCGGTCTACGTGGTGATGGCGCTGGCACTGGCCATCTTCACCTACAACAAGGGCTTGCCGTTCTCCATCCGTTCGGCCTTCTTTCCGATCCTGGGCGAGCGGGTGTGGGGCTGGTGGGGGCACGTGATCGACATCCTGGCGGTGTTCTCCACGCTGTTCGGGCTGGCCACCTCGCTGGGGCTGGGCGCGCAGCAGGCCAATGCGGGGATGAACTTCGTCTTCGGCCTCGAGGTCAGCGCCACGGCCCAGGTGATCATCATCCTGCTGGTCACGGCGGTGGCCCTGGTGTCGGTGTGGCGGGGGCTGGAGGGCGGGGTGAAGAAGCTCTCCGAGTTCAACATGATCATGGCGGTGCTGTTCTTCTTCTTCGTGCTGCTGGCCGGGCCGACGCTGGTGGCGCTGAGCGGCTTCTGGACGGGGCTTGCGACCTACGTGACGGAGTTCGTGCCGCTGTCGGCTCCCTTCGGACGCGAGGATGACGCCTATCGTCAGGACTGGACGATCTTCTACTGGGCCTGGTGGGTGAGCTGGGCGCCGTTCGTGGGCATGTTCATCGCCCGGGTCTCGCGTGGACGCACGGTGCGCGAGTTCGTCATCTGCGTGCTGCTGATCCCCAGCCTGTTCATCTTCATCTGGATGGGGGTGTTCGGCAGCGTCGCTCTCGATCAGCTCTATGCCGCGCCGGAGACCAGCCTGGTCAAGGAGTACGTGATCGACAGCTACCGCCCCGAGCTGTCGCTGTTCGGCATGCTCAACGAGCTGCCGCTGACCGCGCTGATGTCGACCGTCGGCATCGTGCTGGCCTTGATCTTCTTCGTCACCTCGTCGGATTCCGGCTCGCTGGTGATCGATACCATCACCGCCGGCGGCAAGATCGATGCGCCCCGGCCGCAGCGGATGTTCTGGGCCGTGGTAGAGGGACTGGTCGCCATCGTGCTGCTGCTCGGCGGTGGTCTTGCCGCGCTGCAGGCGGGGGTGACGGCCACGGCGATTCCGTTCTCCATCGTGATGCTGCTGATGTGCTACACCATCATCAAGGCGTTGAACGGCGAGCTGCGCCACCGGCGCCCCGGCAGGGCGTGAACCCGCGCCGCGGTTGCCCATGAAAAAGGCCGGCCGCGGCTCCCTGTCGATCAGGGTGCCGCGGCCGGCCCGTTCGGCTTCGCCTCAGGCGACGGCGGCGATGCCGGCCTTGGCGATCTGTACGTCCTGGTCGGGCTTGACGCCCGATACCCCGACGGTACCCGCGACCTCACCGTCGACCAGCACCGGAACACCGCCGGTGAGCAGACCTGAAAGGGGGGCGGAGAGGAAGGCGTTGCGCCCGCCGTTGATCATCTCCTCGAAGACTTGGGTCTCCTTGCGGCCGAGAGCGGCGCTACGCGCTTTCTGTGTGGCGACATCCGGCGTCATCGGCGCGGCACCGTCGAGGCGGCGCAGGCCGAGCAGGTGGCCGCCGTCGTCGGCCACGGCGATGGTCACCGCCCAGCCGTTGGCTTCGGCTTCTTTCTGGGCCGCGTCGAGGATGGCGTTGACGTCGGTCAGGGTAAGTACGGGTTTGGTCTTCATGGGGCTCTCCTTTTGAAATAAAGAACATTGGCGATGCGGAGCTAGCAGCTCTCCCGGTGAAGCACGGGGCTGTTCCGGCGACAGGCCTGCGAGGAGGCGCTGTGAACCCATCCCTGGGCGCTACCGATGCCATCCATGGCATCGGACCTCCTCTTCGGCCTGTCCCCGGCGCCCCTCGCCTTGGGCGACTATTCGCAGAGGCTAGCTGCTTAGGGGCGTTGGCAGGGCCTCATCGACAATCTCTATCCAATGCCTGACCGGCGTGCGCCCCGCGCCGTTGAGGTGCGTCTGGCAGCCGATGTTGGCGGTCACGATGGTTTCCGGGGTGCCGGCCTCGAGGGCGTTGAGCTTGTTGTCGCGCAGTTGGGTGGCCAGCTCCGGCTGGGTGATCGAGTAGGTGCCCGCCGAGCCGCAGCACAGGTGGGCGTCCTGGACCGGCGTGAGGGTGAAGCCGAGCTTGACCAGCACGCCCTCCACCGCGCCGCCGAGCTTCTGCGCGTGCTGCAGGGTGCAGGGGCAGTGGAACGCCAGCCGGCGGCCCTCGTTGACCTCGAGGCTCGCCAGCTCCTCGTCGCGCAGCACCTCGACCAGGTCCTTGGCCAGCTCGCTCACGCGCCTGGCCTTGTCGGCGTAGGCGGGGTCGTCCTTGAGGATGTCGCGGTACTCCTTGACGAAGGCGCCGCAGCCGCTGGCGGTCTGCACGATGGCTTCCGCGCCGGCCTCGATATGCGGCCACCAGGCGTCGATGTTGGCCCGCGCGCGGGCGCGGCCGTCGTCCTGGGCGTTGAGGTGGAAGTCGACGGCGCCGCAGCAGCCCGCTTCGGCCACCGGCGTGAGGCCGATGCCCAGACGGTCGAGCACCCGCGCCGTGGCGGCATTGGTGTTGGGCGAGAGCCCCGGCTGCACGCAGCCTTCGAGGATCAGCATCTGGCGTGCGTGGCGCTTGTGGTCGGGGCGCGTGCCGGCATCCACCGGCTTGGGCGGCAGCTTGTCCTTGAGCTTGCCGGGCACCAGCGGCTTGAAGGTCTGGCCCAGCTTGAGCAGCGCCTGGAAGCGCTTCGGCTCCACCAGGGCCTTACGCAGGGCGTAGCGCTGGGCGCGCTCGGCGGTGCTGCGCGGCACCCGACGCTCGATCTCGGCGCGGCCGATGTCGAGCAGCTTGTGGTACTCCACGCCCGAGGGGCAGGTGGTCTCGCAGTTGCGACAGGTCAGGCAGCGGTCCAGGTGCAGGCGGGTCTGCTCGGTGACGTTTTCGCTGTCGTCCGGGTTTTCCAGCATCTGCTTCATCAGGTAGATGCGCCCGCGCGGCCCGTCGCGCTCGTCGCCCAGCAGCTGGTAGGTGGGGCAGGTGGCGTTGCAGAAGCCGCAGTGCACGCAGCTGCGCAGGACGCGGTCGGCCTCCTGGATGTGCGGCTGCTTGAGGGCTTCCTCGGTGAAATGCGTCTGCATGTCGAAAATCCTGTGCGTCTCAGAGCGCCGCGTAGAGCCGGCCGGGATTGAAGATGCCCTTGGGGTCGAGCTGAGCCTTGAGGTTGCGGTGATACTTCATCAGCACCTCGGGCAGCGGCGTGAAGGGCTCCACGTCGGCCGGGCGCGGGCCATAGCAGGTGGCGTGACCGCCGGCGGCCTGACAGGTGCGGCGCAGGGTCTCGGCATCGAGCTCGGCGCGCAGCCAGCGCTGGGCGCCGGCCCAGTCGTGAATCATCAGCCGCTCGTCGACGTCGGGCAGTTCCAGCGCCGGCGTGCGGTGGGGCAGCGAGAGCCGCCACAGAGGCGCCCGACCTTCGCTGAAGAAGGGCAGGCGCTGGTCGCGCAGGGCGGTCCAGAAGCCGTTGTCGAGGTCGTCGCCGCCGATGCGTGCGCGGGTGGCGGCCACCGAACTCGGCCCGCCCTCCAGGCGCAGGTGCAGGGCGCCGTCGAGCCAGGCGGCGGCGCTGATCGGCAGTGGCTCGCGACCCCACTCGGCCAGGCGCAGGCGGGCCTCGTCGAGAGAGAGCTCCAGGTGCAGGCTTTGGGTGGCGCCGGGAATGGGCAGCACCTTGAACGAGACCTCGGTGATCAGCCCCAGGCCGCCCTGGGCGCCCACCATCAGCCGCGACAGGTCGTAGCCGGCGACGTTCTTCATCACCTCGCCACCGAAGCGCTGTTCGATGCCTTCGTGATTGATCACCCGCGTGCCGAGCACGAAGTCGCGCACGCTGCCGGCCCAGGGGCGGCGCGGGCCGGAAAGGCCGGTGGCGACCATGCCGCCCACGGTGCTGGCAATGCCGTAGCGGGGCGGCTCGAAGGGTAGCATCTGGCCCTGTTCGGCCAGCGCCGCCTCGAGTTCGGCCAGCGGGGTGCCGGCACGCACCGAGACCACCAGCTCCACCGGATCGTAGAAGCTGATGCCGCGGTGCTCGTGGGTGGAGAGTTCGCTGCCCTCCACCTCGCGGCCGTAGAAATAGCGGGTGTCGCCACCGATGATGCGCAGCGGCGTACCCTCGGCACTGGCCTGGCGAATGCGCTCGGCCAGGTCGGCGCTGGCGTCATGATCCCTGGGAGTCGTTGCGTTGGTCATGGTCACTCCTGTCCGCCCTGCTGCGCGCCGGGGGCGGTGTCGGCCGCCGCGCTCTTGATGGTGCGGAACTCCGAACAGCGTGCCGGGGTGGGGATGTTCTTGCCCGGGTTGAGCAGGTCGTGCGGGTCGAAGGCGGCCTTGGCGGCGCGGAAGGTGGCCAGTTCGTCGGGGCGGAACTGGGCGCACATCTGATTGATCTTCTCGCGGCCGACGCCGTGTTCGCCGGTGATGGTGCCGCCCACCTCGACGCACAGCTCGAGGATCTCGCCGCCCAGCGCCTCGGCCACGGCCAGCTCGCCCTCGCGGTTGGCATCGAACAGGATCAGCGGATGCATGTTGCCGTCGCCGGCGTGGAAGACGTTGGCCACCTTCAGGCCGTAGCGCTCGGAGAGGTCGCTGATGCCCTTGAGCACCCGTGCCAGCTCGCGTCGCGGGATGGTGCCGTCCATGCAGTAGTAGTCGGGCGACATGCGCCCCACCGCGGGGAAGGCGTTCTTGCGCCCGGCCCAGAACCTGGCGCGCTCGGCGTCGTCGCGGGCCTGGCGGATGCCGGTGGCGCCGGCCTTCTCCAGCACCTGGCGCACGGTCTCGCAGTCGTCGTCGACGTCGGCCTCGACGCCGTCGAGCTCGCACAGCAGGATCGCCTCGGCGTCCACCGGGTAGCCGGCGCCGATGAAGTCCTCGGCGGCGATGATGGCGAGCTTGTCCATCATCTCCAGGCCGCCGGGAATGATACCGGCGGCGATGATGGCGCCGACCGCGTTGCCGGCCTTCTCCACGTCGTCGAAGCTGGCCATCAGCACCTTGGCCACCTCGGGCTTGGGCAGCAGCTTGACGGTGATCTCGGTGACCACGCCGAGCATGCCCTCGGAGCCGTTGAACAGCGCCAGCAGGTCGAAGCCGGGGGCGTCCAGCGCATCGCTGCCCAGCGTCATGCGCTCGCCCTCGATGGTGAGCACCTCGACCTTGATCACGTTGTGCACGGTGAGACCGTACTTGAGGCAGTGCACGCCGCCGGCGTTCTCGGCCACGTTGCCGCCGATGGAGCAGGCGATCTGCGACGAGGGGTCCGGGGCGTAGTAGAGGCCGTAGGGCGAGGCCGCCTCGGAGATGGCCAGGTTGCGCACGCCGGGCTCGACCCGGGCGATGCGCGCCTCGGGGTCGATCTCGAGAATGCGCGAGAAGCGCGACATCACCAGCAGCACGCCGTGGGTGAGCGGCAGCGCGCCGGCGGAGAGCCCCGTGCCGGCGCCGCGGGTGACCACCGGCACGCCGAGGCGATGGCACTCCACCAGCAGGCGCTGGACCTGGTCGAGGGAGTCGGGCAGCGCCACCAGCAGCGGCAGGGTGCGGTAGACGGAGAGGCCGTCGCACTCGAAGGGACGCATGTCCTCTTCACGGTGCAGCAGGGTCATGCCCGGGATGGCCTTCAGCAGCGCGTCGCGGATGCCGGCCCTGTCCATCTCGGGGGCCGGGCCGTCGAGCCGTTCGTCATAGAGGATGTTCATGAGTGCCTCTCTGCGAGTCATGCGGCAGGGGGTTCGTACGCCAAGCGCCCAATGTGCGCTCTGGTACGCCCCCTGTCCAGCCTGCGGTCTACTGGTATGACCAGTTGTTCGGCGCTATATTGGAAATTATTTTCATGATACAGCATGGCAGCTACGGCGCTTAAGCGCCAGGTTAGCAAGCATGCCTGTGAACCCTGGGAGAACCAATGCAGCAGGAACATGAGCGCGTCTCAGCGACGCTGACGCCCGATGCGGTGGCGGAACGCCTGGAGCGGATGATTCTCGACGGCGTGTTCCGCCCCGGGCAACTGCTGCCTTCGGAGCGACGCCTGTGCGAGCGCCTCGGCGTGTCGCGCACCTCGCTGCGCGAAGGGCTGCGCGTGCTGCGCAGCAAGGGCATCATCGTCACTCGTCAGGGGCGGGGCTCGGTGGTGGCCGAACTGGTGGCCGGTCGCGATGACAGCCCGCTGATGCATCTCTTCCGCGACCACCCGCGCACTCTATACGACCTGCTGGAGGTGCGTTCGTTGCTGGAAGGGGAGTCGGCCCGCCTGGCGGCCGAGCGGGCCACGCCGGCGGATCGGGTGCTGATCCAGCGTCGCTACGAGGCGATGGCGGAATACGTCGAGGCGGGTCAGGCGATAGACGTGGAGCGGCTGGCCCACCTCGACCACGCCTTTCACCTGGCGATCTGTCAGGCCTCGCACAACCCGGTGCTGGTGCATACGCTGCAGTCGCTGACCGATCTGCTGCTCAGCTCCGTGTTCGCCTCGGTGAAGAACCTCTATCATCGTGAGAGGCCGCGAGCCATGATCAATCGTCAGCATGCGCGGCTCTATCGGGCCGTGATGGAGGGCAAGCCTCAGGCTGCCCGGCGTGCTGCGCTCGATCACCTCCACGGCATCGAGGCGCAGCTGCGCGAGATCGAGGCCGAGGATCAGCGCCTGGAGCGCTCGGCCATGCGTCTCGACGAGTGGGGCTGAGAGTGGCGGGCTGAGAGGAGGGTTGAGTGGCGGGCTGAGAGCGTCGCCTCAATTGACGCTCCTTTTTTTTGAATGCATAATTAGATTTATTCGTTATAGAAGTGAAGTCCAATGGACAAGATCAGGCAGAGTACGCTCCACGGTGAGGTGGCGGAAAGGGTGCGCGATCTGATCGCGCAGGGCGTGTTGGCCCCCGGCAGCCGGGTTCCCGAAAAACAGCTGTGCGAACAGTTCGGCGTCTCCCGTACCCCTTTGCGCGAGGCACTCAAGGTGCTGGCTCACGAAGGCTTCGTCGAGCTGCTGCCCAATCGGGGCGCGCGGGTCGCCAAACTGACCCGCACCACGTTGAAGAACACCTTCGAAGTGATGCAGAGCCTCGAGGCCCTGGCGGGCGAGCTGGCCGGAGCGCGGATCTCCGACGCGGAGCTGGCCAACATCGAGGCGCTGCACTATCAGATGCTGGCGCACTACAAGAGCGGCAACATGCAGGAGTACCTGCTGGCCAATCAGCAGATTCACGAAGCCATCGTGGTCGCCTCGCAGAACGACGTGCTCATCGACGTCTACAAGAACCTCAACCATCGCGTGCGCCGGGTGCGGTTCACCGCCGAGCTCAGCAGCGACTACTGGTCTCAGGCCGTGAGCGAGCACGAAGCGATGATCGAGGCGCTGAGAAAGCGTGACGGCAAGGAGCTGGGCAGCATCCTGAGCTGCCACCTGCGCAACAAGGTCGAGGTCTCGGCGCTGGAGGAGATGGCCGAGTAACGCCAGATGGCCCCCATCCGTTCCACACAGTACGCAGATGCCACCCCCAGGGGTGGCATCTTCGTTTGATGCTCCGTTTGTTGCTCATTGCCCCAGCGGCATGCGATAGAAACGCACCGCGTTGTCGTGGAACAGCCGGTGGCGCTCCTGGGGCGTGAAGCCTTCGGTGATGCGCAGGAAGCCCGAGAAGATCGTCTCGAAGCTCGCCACCAAGCTGTCGACGGGGAAGTTGCTGGCGAACATGCAGCGTTCGACGCCGAAGACCTCGATGGTGTCGAGCACAACACGGCGATTGGCCTCGACGCTCCAGGGCTGTCCCGGCACGCCGATGCCGGAGATCTTCACCGCCACGTTGGGCTGGGCGGCCACTCGCTCCATCGCCCGGCGCCAGCCGGCGAGCCCGGCTTCGCTGCGGTCCGCCGGCAGGCCGGTGTGGTTGATGACGATCTGGGTTTCGGGATAAGACGCCGCCAGCTCGGCGGCCTCCTCGAAGTGCCACCAGGGCGTCTGCAGGTCGAAGGAGAGGTCATGGGCTGCAAGCTGGGCGAAACCCCGCCGCCAGGCCGGGTCGCCCATCGAGCCGGGGGCGCCGGGGAACACCTTGTCGGGCGAGCTTGCGGCGGCGGGCTTGTGGCGAATGCCGCGCACGCGCGGATGGTCGCAGTGGGCGGCCAGTACTTCTGCCACATCGGGCCGGTCGAGCCGGGCCTGGGCGACCATCACCGTCGGTAGCCCTTCACGTTCGGCCAGCTCATGCACCCAGCGGGTTTCCGCCACCGGCGTGCGCGGGTCCCACTCCGTTTCCACGAACACGCTGCCGACCACGTTGAAGCCCCGAGTATCCTGGCGGTAATCCGCAGGCATGTAGTTGCGGCGAATGGCGCTGTAGTCGCCGTAGCGAAAGGGAATGGGCGTCTTGTCGCACAGCCAGGGCAGATAGTTGCGCTCGAGATCCCAGAAGTGCTGATGGGCATCGATGATCGGAAAGTCGTTCATGCTATGGCCTCTCATGCATTGCCCTGTCGCGCTTGGTCTTCCAGCAGGGTCACGATGGCGGCGCCATCGAGTTCGCCCTTGCCCTGGGCGATCAGCATGCTGTAGAGCGAGTTGGCCATGCCGGCCATGGGCATGGCGACGTTCAACGCATTGGCCGCGTCCTGCAGCATGTGCAGGTCCTTGAGGATCTGGCGCGCATAGCCGCGCGGCTCGAAGTCGTTCTCCACCATGCGTGGCAGCAGGTCGTTGAGCAGATTGCTGCCGGCGTAGCCCGAGGAGAGCGCCTCGGGGATCTTGCTCACGTCGATGCCGAAGCGGTTGCCGAGGTTGCAGGCTTCGGCGATCACGCAGTAGTTCGAGAGCACCAGCGCCTGGTTGATCAGCTTGGTGGCCTGGCCCGCCCCCACCTCGCCCATATGAGTGAACTGGCCGAGCCGCTCCATGATCGGCGTTACGGCTGCGATGGCCTCTGTCGTGCCGCCTGCCATGATGGCCAGGCGACCTTCCGCGGCGGCGCCGGGCCCGCCGGACACCGGGGCATCCACGAACGCCATGCCGTTGCGCCGCTCGAGCTCCGCTGCCAGGCGCCGGGTGGTCTCCAGCTCCGTGGTGGAGTGATCGACCACGACCTTGCCGCCATCCTGAGCGACCTCGGCGATGCCGTTCTCTCCGAGCACCACCGCCACCACGGCGGCGCTGGTGGTCACGCAGATCTGGATGAGATCGGCACGTGCGGCCACGGCGGCCGGCGAGCCGGCGATCTCGGCGCCGCGGGCTTTTGCCGCTTCGCAGTGAGCCGCTTCGATGTCGTAGCCGACCACGGCATAGCCTTCGTCGATCAGCCGCGACACGAAGCCGCTACCCATCTTGCCCAGTCCAATGAATCCTACGGTAGAAATCGTCATGGTGAACTCCTTGCATTCTCAGCGCATGAAGCTTGGCAGCCACAGCACCAGGTCGGCGGCGAAGGTGATGATGGCCAAGGTGGCGACGAGCGGAATGTAGAAGGGGATCAGCGCTTTCAACAGCTGTCGCAGCGATACCTTGGCGATGGATGAGACGAGGAACAGCGAGAGGCCCATCGGCGGCGTCAGCAGTCCGATCATCAGGTTGAAGATGCACACGATACCCAGGTGCACGGGATCGACACCGGCGAGCACCATGGGGGGTGCCACGATCGGGACGATCAGCAGGGTCGCGGTGGTGGAATCCAGGAAGATCCCTGCCACCAGGAAGATGAGGTTGGCGATCAGCAGCAGGACCAGCGGCTCGTGGGAGATCTGCAGAATGAAGGTGGCGAAGCGCTGGGGGATCTGCTCGACGGAGAGTATCCAGCCGAACATGGCTGCCGCCGCCACGATGATCAGAATGGCACTCGTCGTCCTGAGCGTGGCCAGCAGCGAGAACATGAGGTGCGACCAGGTGAGCTCCCGATAGAGAACGGCGCTGATGAAGACGACGTAGGCTGCCGTCACCGCGGCCGCCTCCGTGGGGGTGAACAGGCCCATGAGCATGCCGGAGATCATCAGTACCGGGGCCAGCAGGGCGGGCAGGGCGGGGATCAAGGCACGATTGAGCTCCATCAGCGTCGGCCAGCGCTCGGCTCTCGGCATGTCGTGGCGCAGCGCCAGCAGGGCCGCCGTGATCATCAGCAGCACGATGCAGATCAGCGCCGGCACGATACCGGCAAGCAGCAGCTGAACGATCGAGACGCTGGTGACCGAGCCGTAGACGATCAGCGGGATGCTGGGCGGAAAGATGGGGCCGACCACCGCGGAAGAGGCCGTGACGGCGGCGGAGAAGGGCGCTCCGTAGCCGCGCTTCTTCATTGCCTCTATCTCGATCTTGCCCAGCCCGCCGACGTCGGCAAGCGAGGCGCCCGACATGCCGGAAAAGATCAGACTGGAGAATATGTTGACCTGAGCCAGCCCGCCCGGCGCCCGGCCCACCAGGGTATTGGCGAAATGGAAGATCCGGTCGGTGATGCCCGACTGGTTCATCAGGTTGCCGACGAAGATGAAGATGGGTACGGCCACCAGGGGGAAGCTGTCCAGGGCATAGGTGACTCGCTGCCCCATCAGGCCCAGCGGCAAGCCCTCGAGTAACACGTAGATCGCAGAAGGAATCAGGATCGCGTAGACGACCGGAAACCCGAGCAGAAAGAGAACGAGAAAGATGCCGAGGATAATCAAGCCCATGGAGGTGCCTTATACGCCGGAGTCGGATTTGTTATCGGTCGTGCTCGTGCCTTGCACAAGATGCACCAGGGCTGCGCCCAGGAGGCCAAGAACGGTGGTGCCGAAAAAGATCCAGTAAGGGATTTTCAGTACCGGGGTCGCCCTGTTGAAATTTGTCTGTACGGTGGTGGCGGCGGAGTAGGCAACGAACAGGCAGATGATGATGGAGGCCACCATGATCAGCCGGTTCAGCCATCGTCTCGGTATTGCCGGAAGGGTGTCGCGCAGCTCCGACATCTGTATGTTCTCGCCGCTGGCGATGACCAGCGGGTAGGATGAAAAGACGAGGCAAATCAAGAGAAAGCGCGTCAGTTCGCCGGAGCCGGGGATCGAGGTACCGAGCAGGTCACGAGAAAGCACTTGCAGGAACGGGACCAGGATCATGCCGGCGAGAAGCAAGGCGCAGAAGATCTCGAGCCATTTTTGTCCGTATCTCATTTTTCACCCATCGGGTCATGTTCCGGCGAGAGGCCATTGCCCCTCGCCGGTGTATGGGTAGCTGGGTAGATGCTCTAGCTGGACCGTTACTCCACTTCCCCGATCATCTCGATGTAGGGCTCGAAATTGGGGTAGTCGCGGTTGATCTGTGCCAGTACCTGCTCGCGGAAGGCATCGATATCCAAGCCATCCTCTTCGGTGATGATGGTCATGCCGCGCTGCGTCAGCTCCTCGATGAGTTCCTCTTCGGTCTCTTGCGCCCAGCGCAGGGACTCTTCCGCTTTCTCCGTCAGCACGTTGGTGATGGCCTCCTGGTATTCCTCATCCAGGGACTGCCATACGTTCTCGTTGATGAAGACGGCGAGGATGGAGTGCATGTGGCCGGTCATGGAAACGTGCGACTGCACTTCGTGCAGGTTGTCGGAGCGGATCATGGTCAAGGGATTTTCCTGACCCACGACCAGTCCCGTCATCAGGGAAGTGGGGAGCTCCGAGACTTCTACCGGGGTGGGGTCGGCGCCAAAGCCTCGAACCATGGAGATCCAGATGTCGAGCGGTACCGCACGAAACGGCTTGCCCGCCAGATCGTCGGGAGATGTCACGGGGAAGTTGGCCGTGATGTGGCGAGCGCCGCGGTACATCCTGCCGATGATGCGCATGCCGGCCTCTTCGATCAGCTGCTCGTTCATTTCGCTGATGACCGGCGAGGTGGGGTCAGTGGCCCTGAGCGCATGCTCCGCATCGCGATATATGAAGGGCGCGTTGAACACGGCGATGTCCGGTACGGATTGCGCCAGGGAGGCGAACTCATGATGGGCCATGGAAATGGAGCCCAGCGAGACGCCATCCACCATCTCGGCCACGCCGCCCAACTGGCTGGCAGGGAAGATGGTGATGCTGACACCGCCGTTGGTGGCTTCCTCGATGGCGGCGGAGGCTTCCGAGGCGAAGCGGGTCTGCGCATCGCCTTCCGCGCCGACGTGGGCGTAACGCAAAGTAGTGGCGGAGACGGAAGCGGAGGCAAGCCCAAGGACAAAGGCTGCCGCAAGGGCGAGTGGGAACCGGTGTTTGAGCGTCATGTTGGACCTCGTTGTTGTTGTAGGACGGGTGCCGTGGCCTGGGCCTGGCCCAGGGCGCGGGCGTGCCTTCAAGGTGCTTATGTTATTATGAACTCATAATTCATTATTTTTATATAGACTTTCGTCTACTCCTCTCTGTCGATTGGGTTAAACGCCGCGGTTGCGGGCATGATGCGCCCCCATGCGGCAGGCGATGGCGAAGGCGTGGCGCATGGCCTCGACGCTGGCCTTGCCCTGGCCGACGATGTCGAAGGCGGTGCCATGGGCCGGCGTGGTGATGGGAATCGGCAACCCGCCCTGGACGGTGACGCCGCGCTCGAAGCCCAGCAGCTTGAGGGCGATCTGGCCCTGGTCGTGGTACATGGTGACGACGGCGTCGAACTCGCCGTCGCGAGCACGGCGAAAGAGGGTATCGGCGGGGAAGGGGCCCTGGGCCGGATAGCCGGCGGCGACACAGGCCTCGACGGCCGGCGCGATGACGTCGATCTCCTCGCGACCGCAGGTGCCGCCCTCGCCGGCGTGGGGGTTTATCGCCGCCACGGCGATGCGCGGCTGCGCCACGCCCGCTGCCACCAGGGCGTCGTGGATCAGGCGGGTGGCGTTCAGGATGCGCTCCGGCGTGACGTAGCGGGCGGCCTCGCTGAGCGGCACGTGGGAGGAGATGCGCGAGGTCCAGAGGCTGCCGAGGGTGTTGAACTCGGACACCTCGCCGGGCACCTTGAGGTATTCGGCGAAGAAGTGCAGCTCGTCCTCATGGCGCAGGCCGCCCTGCTTCATGGCCAGCTTGTTGAGCGGCGCGAAGCAGATGGCATCGATGCGTTCCGCCTGGGCGGCGTCCAGGCAGTGGGCCAGCACCTTCAGCACCGAGGCGCCGCAGGCGGCATCGACCCGGCCGAACTCGACCTCCTCTGGCCGGATGGTGTCCAGCGGCAGCAGTACGGGTCCGGCCTGGCCGCGGGCCTGCTCCCAGGAGGCGATCTCGGGCAGCGTTAGCGCGGTGCCGGCCACCCGCTGGCCTTCCTGCCACAGCCAGGGGTCGCCCACCACCACCACGTCGGCTCCATCGATTGCCTGGCGCTCGGCCAGCAGCTTGGCGACCAGCTCGGGGCCGATGCCCGCCGGGTCGCCCAGAGGTACGGCGATGCAGGGTCTTGCGTAGGTCATCTTGGGTCTCCTTCGCAGTGGGTCAGCCGTCCTGCCAGGCGGCGCCGTCCGGATAGGCGTGGCGCGACAGCGACTCGGGGTGGAGGCTGATGCTGTAGCCGGGGGCGGTTGGCACCTGATAGTGGCCGTTGCGGATCGTCACGGGGTGCAAGAAGTGCTCGTGCAGATGATCGACGTACTCGAGGATGCGCCCCTCGAGGGAGCCCGAAACGGCGATATAGTCGAACAGCGAGACGTGCTGCACGTACTCGCAGAGCCCGACGCCGCCAGCGTGGGGGCAGACCGGCACGCCATGCTTGGCGGCCAGCAGCAGCACCACGATGACCTCGTTCAGCCCGCCGAGACGGGCGGCGTCGACCTGGCAGTAGTCGAGGGCGCCGGCCTGCAGCAGCTGCTTGAACATCACCCGGTTGTGACAGTGCTCGCCGGTGGCCACCCCGATCGAGCCCAGCCGGCGGCGGATCTCGGCGTGGCCGAGGATGTCGTCGGGGCTGGTCGGCTCCTCGATCCACAGCGGATCGAATTCGGCCAGTCGGCGCATGTTGGCGATCGCCTCGTCGACGTCCCACATCTGGTTGGCGTCCATCATCAGGGCGCGCTCCCAGCCGATCTCCTCGCGCAGGATCTGGGCGCGGCGGCGGTCCTCCTCGAGGTTGCCGCCCACCTTCTGCTTGAAGTGTGTCCAGCCTTCGGCCAGCGCCTCGCGCGCCAGGCGCCGCACCTTGTCGTCGTCGTAGCCGAGCCAGCCGGCCGAGGTGGTATAGGCCGGGTAGCCCTGTTCGCGCATCTCCCGCTCACGGTCGGCGCGGCCGGCGGCATTGCGCCGGAGCAACCCCAGCGCTTCCTCGGGCGTCAGGGCATCGGTGACGAAGCGGAAGTCGAGGCAGCGGATCAGCTGCTCGGGGGGCATGTCGACCAGCAGCTTCCACACCGGCTTGCCTTCCGTCTTGGCCCACAGATCCCAGACGGCGTTGACGATGGCCGCCGTGGCCAGGTGGATCGCGCCCTTTTCCGGCCCGATCCAGCGCAGCTGGCTGTCGCCGCTGGTCAGCTCGCGCCAGAAGCGGCCCATCTCGGTGGTGATGTCGTCGAGCCGGCGACCCTCGATCAGATAGGCCAGCGACTCGACGGCCTTGACGCAGATTTCGTTACCGCGGCCGATGGTGAAGGTCAGGCCGTGGCCGCTGAGCCCGTTTCCGGCATCGGTGTGCAGGGTGACGTAGGTGGCGGAGTAGTCCGGTGCCGCGTTCATGGCATCGGAGCCGTCCAGCGAGCGCGAGGTAGGAAAGCGGATGTCCTGAACCTCGAGGCGGGTGATGGTGGTCATGGCGACAATTCCAGCAAGGTCTAAGAGAAGTAAAGATTTGTTGTCCAACCCAGCCTGGCGGCCAATTCAATAACCTGCCAATCGTTTTTTTCGTATCTACGTTAACCAGGGGTTATCGATTCGCGCTGCAGGGCCTGCCATGGCCCTCGAGGATGCGGCGCGTCCGGGTTCCTCTCGACGAAAGTATGATTCTTAATTTTGGATTCATAATTCAAAGTTCAAGATCATTCTATGTCAGACAGTCCGTGATTAAACAGTCCGTGGTCAGACAGCCCGTGATGCGAGAGGAGGCAGGAGAAGATGCGCGAGGACATGGGAAACGAGAATAGGGGAGACGAGGGCATTGGAGACGAAGACATTGGAGAAAAGCGCAGCGCGACCGGCGGTCGGCAGCCGCAGCTGCAGGACCCGGCGCTGTTCAGGCAGCACGCCTACATCGACGGAAGCTGGGTCGATGCCAGCGACGAGGCAATCATCGAGGTGGTCGATCCGGCCAGCAACACGCGGCTGGGTAGCGTACCCCGCCTGACCCAGGCCCAGGTGCGAGAGGCCATCGAGGCGGCCGACCGCGCCCTGCCGCAATGGAAGGCCAGGACCGCCAAGGAGCGAGCCGCCATCCTGCGGCGCTGGTACGAGCTGTGCATGGCCCATCAGGAGGATCTGGCCCGTATCCTGACCCTGGAGCAGGGCAAGCCGTTGGCCGAAGCTCGGGGTGAGATCGCCTACGGCTCTGCCTTCATCGAGTGGTTCGCGGAGGAGGCCAAGCGGATCTACGGCGACGTCATCCCGGCCCATGCCGGAGATCGCCGCATCGTGGTCACCAAGGAGCCGGTCGGCGTGGTGGCCGCCATCACGCCCTGGAACTTCCCCAACGCGATGATCACCCGCAAGGCCGCCGCCGCCATGGCGGCCGGCTGCACGGTGGTGGTCAAGCCGGCATCCAGCACGCCCTATTCGGCGCTGGCCCTGGCCGAGCTGGCCGAGCGCGCCGGCGTGCCCCGGGGCGTGCTCAACGTGGTGACCGGTAGTGCCCGCACGGTGGGTGACGAGCTGACCGCCAACCCGCTGGTACGCAAGCTCTCCTTCACCGGTTCCACCGAGGTGGGCAAGGTGCTGCTCGCCGCCTGTGCCCAGACGGTCAAGAAGGTCTCCATGGAGCTGGGTGGCAACGCGCCCTTCATCATCTTCGATGATGCCGATCTCGATCAGGCGGTGGCCGGGGTGATGGCGTCCAAGTTCCGCAACACCGGCCAGACCTGCGTGTGCGCCAACCGCATCTTCGTCCACGAGCGGATCTACGCTGACTTCGCCGAGCGCCTCGCCCAGGCGGTGGCGGCGCAGCGGGTCGGCAATGGCCTGGAGGAGGGGGTGACCCTGGGGCCGCTGATCGATCAGGCCGCGGTGGCCAAGGTCGAGGAGCACATCGCTGATGCCCGCGAGCGCGGTGCCAGCGTCTACCTGGGCGGGCAGCGACATGCGCTGGGCGGCAACTTCTTCGAGCCGACGATTCTCACCGACGTCTCCAGCGATGCGCGGCTGATGAACGAGGAGACCTTCGGTCCCGTGGCGCCGCTGCTGCGCTTCAGCGACGAGCAGGAGGTGGTGCGCCTGGCCAACGATACCCCATACGGCCTGGCCAGCTACTTCTATACCCGCGACGTGGGCCGGGTGTGGCGGGTGGCCGAGGCCCTGGAGTGCGGCATCGTGGGCATCAACGAAGGCATCATCTCCAGCGAGCTGGCCCCGTTCGGCGGCGTCAAGGAGTCCGGTATCGGGCGGGAGGGCTCCAAGTACGGCATCGAGGACTACATCGAAATCAAGTATCTCTGCATGGGTGGGTTGTGACATGAGCGACACGCAGTCGAAACAGCGAGTGGGCATGATCGGCATCGGCCTGATGGGCCACGGCATCGCCACCAACGTTCAGCGCGCCGGCTGGCCGCTGGCCTTTCTCGAGCACCCCGGCAACCAGCCCGTTGCTGCCCTGCTCGAGAACGGGGCGCAGGCGTTCGCCACGGGGGCGGAGCTGGCCCGGCATGCCGACGTCATCATTCTCTGCGTGACCGGCTCGCCCCAGGTCGAGGAGGTGCTGCTGCGCGAGGATGGCGTGCTGCAGGGGCTCAGGCCCGGTAGCGTGATCATCGACTGCTCCACGGCGATTCCCAGCTCGACGCTGCGCATCGCCGAGGCGGTGGCGGAGGCGGGCGGACGTTTTCTCGACGCCCCCATGACGCGCACGCCCAAGGAGGCCGCCGAGGGGCGGCTCAATCTGCTGGTGGGGGGCGATGCCGAGCTGTTCGCGGCGCAGCGGCCGCTGCTCGAGAGCTTCGCCGAGAACATCACCCATGCCGGCCCGGTGGGTGCCGGCCATCAGCTCAAGCTGCTGCACAACTTCGTCTCGGTGGGGTTCTCCACCGTGCTGGCCGAGGCGGCGGCATGCGCCGAGCGGGGCGGCATCGACCCGGAGGTCTTCGTCGACGTGCTGGCCAAGGGCGGCGGGGCGGGCACCGTGCTCGAGCGGCTGCGGCCCTACATTCAGGAGCGCGACACCTCGGGCTTCCGTTTCAGCATCGCCAACGCCCACAAGGATCTCGGCTACTACCTGGCCATGGCCGGCGACCTGGGGGCGGCGAAGGTGGCCGCGGCAGGTATCGACGAGGTGCTGGGGCAGGCCGAGGCGGCGGGGCATGCCCAGGCCACGCTCCCCGAACTGATCGGTCTGCTCGGCAGTCACGACGCCTGACGGCGGCGAAGGCGTGGTTGCTCCCGCTGGCAGCAGCGCCTATGTTGGTTGATCGGCATAGGTTATCAGAGGGCCGGAAAACGTGGACAAACTGTCATCGGCCGGCCTGTGCGGCTGGATGCGCTTCAAGCACCTGCTGCTGCTGATCCACCTCGACAAGCGCCGCAACATGCGCGCCGCCGCCCGGCACATGCATCTCAGCCAGCCGGCGGCGAGCAAGATGCTGCGCGACCTGGAGACCCATTTCGGTTTTGCCATCTTCGAGCGCCAGCCGCGGGCGATGGTGCCGACCGAGCTGGGGGCTCAGCTGGTGAGGCACGCCGAGATCCTGCTCAATGACATCGAGCGCATGGTCGAGGACGTCCAGCGCATGCGCGAGGGCGGCTACGGGAGGCTGCTGATCGGCGCCATCCCGGCGGCCGCCCCCGAGATCCTGCCGGCGGCCATTGCCGCCCTCAAGCGACAGCGGCCGCGGCTGTCGGTCAGCATCGACGAGCAGAGCAGCGATCGTCTGCTGCAGGCCCTCGAATACAAGCAGCTCGATCTGGTGATCGGCCGGCTCACGGCGGTGAATCAACACAATTTGTTCGACTTCGAGCCGCTGCTCGAGGAGCCGCTGCGCGTCGTGGTGGCTCACGATCATCCTCTGGCCGGCCAGCAGCGGGTCGAGCTCGCGGCGCTGCGCCACTGGCCGTGGGTCCTGCACCCGCCCACCAGCCCCATGCGCCAGGTCATCGAGGCCGCGCTGGCCGACGCCGGCATCGCCTCGCCCGACGATACCATCGAGACCACCTCGACCCAGACCACCCTGCAGTTGCTGCTGAACGCGCCGATGCTGGCGGTGCTGCCCTGGTCGGTGCTCAAGCGTCCCCTAGCCAGCGGCCAGTA
This sequence comes from Billgrantia desiderata, assembly GCF_900108215.1. NCBI lineage: Bacteria > Pseudomonadati > Pseudomonadota > Gammaproteobacteria > Oceanospirillales > Halomonadaceae > Billgrantia > Billgrantia desiderata. Next base: position 65,926 of record NZ_FNVC01000014.1, read on the forward strand.
CGCGGTACTGCCGCTGACCATCGGCAAGCCGCTGGACTACTACGGCATCATCACCCGCAAGCGCGAACCGCTCTCCAGCGCCGCCGCCGAGCTGGTGACGGAGCTGCGCCGGCAGGTGGCATCCGCCAGACCGAGCGTGCCGCGCCCTGCCTGAAGCGCTGTCACTCGCCGCGGCTAGACCAAAGTCGACGTTGATGAAATGAATTATGAGTTCATAATTATTTTTAAGCGGAAGGAGACGCCCATCCGACCGTGCCCGTGAATACGCCAGTTGCCGCCATGTCTTGGCGATGGCTTCTGAACCGACAACGACAACAGGGTGATCGAGAGATGACGAAAACAGTGATGGTCGGCAAGACCGCACTCTGCGGAGTGCTCTGCCTGGCGCTGGTTGGCGGCGCCCATGCCTGGGAGCCGCAGCGCAACGTGGAGTTCGTGGTGCCATATAGCGCCGGCGGCGGCAGCGACATCAACGCACGCATGCTGGTCGAAGCGATTCGCGAGACCGGCATGGTCAACCGCAACATTCTGATCAACAACCGCCCCGGCGGCTCCGGTGCGGTAGGCAACAGCTATACCTACAGCAAGCGCGGCGATGGCCATACCATCACGACCTTCAACGGCGGTCAGATGATGAGCATGGTGGTCAACGACGCCTCGGTGCAGCTCGACGATCTCACACCGCTCGCCACGCTGTCGCTGGACACGCTGTTCGTCGGGGTCAGGGCCGAGAGCGACATCGAGAATCTCGACGACCTGATCGAGCGCGCCGAGCAGGACCCGGGCGGCATCACCGTTGGTGGGGCCGGTCGCGGCGGCGAGGACCACCTGGCCTTCGCCATGCTCGACGACAACCTGGGCGTCGACTTCCAGTACGTGCCCTTCGACGGCACCGGCGACGTCACCTCCGCCTTGCTGGGCGGCCATATCGATGCGGCCATCTTCAAGCTGGGCTCGCGGGTCGACCAGAGCATGGTGCGCTTCCTGGCCACCTATTCGGAGGAGCGCCTCGACGCTCCCTTCGACGAGGTGCCGACCTTCGACGAGCTGGGCTATGAAGGCCTCGAACTGATGATCTTCCGTGGCTATGCCGGCCCGCCCGACATGCCCGAGGAGGCCGTCGAGTTCTGGGAGGACGTCTTCCGTGCCGCTGCGGAAACCGACAAGTGGACCCAGGAGTACGTCGAGAACAACGGCCTGATCCCGACGTTCATGGGGGCCGAGGAGAGCGCCGAGTACTACCAGCGCGAGCAGGAGCGCTACCGGGCGCTGTTCCAGGAAGCCGGCATGATCGACTGAGGCTCGCGGGGCGCGGCCGCCGATGGGTGGCCGCGCCCCGCTCGTTGCTGCGGCCACCTCGTTCGTTTCCGGTCGGTCGCTACCGCAAGAGGCGCACACTATGTCAAGCGTGAATCAAGAGCCGGCCCATGAGGGCCGCTCCTGGCTCTCCCCGCTGGTCACACTGGGCATCATCGTGATGGGGCTCGCCTGGGCCGGCTTCGGTTGGTGGAAGTATGGGGTATGGATGCACAACGGCCCCGGGGCCGGCTTCTTCCCCGTGGTGATGGGGCTGGGGGCGGCTCTGCTCGGTGGCTACGAGCTGCTGCGCCGCCGGTTCGAGACGGATCGCGTGAGCTGGCGCAATCTATGGCCCGCCGTGGCCATGGGGCTGGCCATCGCCAGCATACCGCTGTTCGGCATGGTGCTGGCGATGACGCTGTTCATCGTGCTGTGGATGGCGCTGATCGAGCGGCAGTCGTGGCTCAAGTCCGTGGCGATCGGCGCCTGTGCGGGCGGTGCGATCTATCTGCTGTTCGGCATGTGGCTGATGGTGGCTTTCCCCGAAGGCGCGCTCATGGCGCCGTTCACCTAACCGAACGAAGAGTCGCATATGGATATCCTACAGTCCCTGATGCAGGGGTTCGCCACCTCGCTGACGTTCAGCAACATCCTGGCGGCCCTGGTCGGCGCCGGTCTCGGCATCATCGTCGGGGCCATCCCCGGCCTCGGTTCGGTCACCGGCATCGCCCTGCTGCTGCCGCTCACCTTCCAGATGGACCCCATCACCGGCATCATCATGCTCGGGGCGCTCTACTACGGCTGCATGTACGGCGGCTCGTACAGTGCCATTCTGCTCAACATCCCCGGCGATGCGCCGGCCGTGGTGACCTCGCTGGACGGCTATCCGCTGTCGCAGCAGGGGCATGGCGGCAAGGCCCTGTTCACCGCCAACATCTCCTCGTTCATCGGCGGTACCGTGGGCATCATCATGCTCACCTTCATGGGGCCGATACTGGCCCACGTGGGCCTCATGTTCGGGCCGGCGGAGGTGGCGGCGCTGATCCTGCTGGCGCTCTGCTCCATCGGCTGGCTGCTGGGGGACAACCCGCTCAAGGGCCTGATCTCGACCTTCATCGGCGTGATGCTGGCGACGATCGGCATCGGTACGGCCTTCGGCCAGCCGCGCTTCACGTTCGACTCCATGTATCTGCTCAACGGCATCTCCTTCATTCCGCTGGTGATCGGCATGTTCGGTTTCAGTCAGGTGCTGGTGATGATGGTCAACCGGGTCGATCCCTCGGCCAAGGGGCTGAGCGGCCGGCTGGGGCTGAAGGAGAGCCTGCTCGATCGCAAGGAGGCGCTCAGCATCCTGCCGGTTTCGCTACGCTCCGGGGTGCTCGGCAACCTGGTGGGCATTCTGCCGGGCGCCGGGGCCACCACCGGCTCCTTTCTCTCCTATGTGCTGGAGAAGAAGGTCGGCCGCAACGGCGACGAGCTGGGCAAGGGGCGCATCCAGGGGGTGGCGGCCTCGGAGGCGGGCAACAACGCCGCCGCCGCCGGTTCGTTCGCCCCGCTGCTGTCGCTGGGCATTCCCGGCTCGGGCACCGCGGCGGTGCTGCTGGGCGGGCTGATGATGTGGGGCCTGCAGCCCGGGCCGCTGCTGTTCCAGAACAATCCCGACTTCGTCTGGGGGCTGATCTCGTCCATGTACCTGGGCAACGTCATGGCGGTACTGGCGGCGCTGGCGATCATTCCGTTCCTGGTCAAGCTGCTGCTGATCCCGGCCTCGATCATGATCCCGGTGATCGCCGTGGTGTGCGTAGTGGGGTCCTACAGCGTCAACAACAGCATGTTCGACGTCTGGTTCATGCTCGGCGCCGGGGTGGTGGCCTTCTTCATGACTGCCGCCCGCTACCCGATCGCGCCGCTGCTGCTGGCCTTCGTGCTCACGCCTCGCCTCGAGACGAGCTTGCGCCAGGCGCTCGACATCTCCCGCGGCGATCCGATGATCTTTCTGCGGAGCCCGATTGCGGCCACACTGCTGACGCTGATCCTGCTGTTCGTGCTCTATCCGCTCGCCAAGCGGCTGTTCATGACGGTACGCCGGCGCGGTCACAAGGCAGCGGCCGAATGAGACCGAGCCAACCCACTCAGCACATCGAATCGTTTTCTGAAAAGAGATGCCGACATGACGCACCACGACGATGCCGTCGCCGCCTTCACCCAGCTGCTGGGAGCCAATGGGGTAATCACCGCGGCCGCCGACCAGGAGCGCTACGTGCGCGACTGGGCCGGCGCCCGCCTGGGCATGCCGCTGGCCGTGGTGCGTCCCCGGACCACCGAGGAGGTGGCGGCGGTGGTGGGTTACTGCCACCGTAACGGGATCCGCATGGTCGCCCAGGGCGGGCATACCGGCCTGGTGAAGGGGGCGTTGCCGGATAGCCGGACACCCGAGGTGGTCATCAGCCTCGAGCGCATGACGCGCATCCGTGGGCTCGATCCGCTCAACTTCAGCATGGCGGTGGACGGCGGCTGCATTCTCGAGGAGGTCAAGCGCGCCGCCGAGGAGGCGGACTGTTTCTTTCCGCTCTCGTTGGGCGCCCAGGGCAGCTGTCAGATCGGCGGCAACATCGCCACCAATGCCGGCGGGGTCAACGTGCTGCGCTACGGCATGATGCGCGAGCTGGTGCTGGGTCTCGAGGTGGTGCTGCCCGACGGCGAGATCTGGAACGGCATGAAGGCGCTGCACAAGGACAACCGCGGCTACGACCTGAAGCAGCTCTTTCTGGGCAGCGAAGGCACGCTGGGCATCGTCACCGGGGCGGTACTCAAGCTGACGCCGCGCCCCGAACAGTCGCAGACCGCACTGCTGGCGGTGCCTTCGGTGGAGGCCGCGGTGCGGCTCTATGCCCTGGCCAGGCGCCGCTGCAGCGACCTGCTCTCCGCCTTCGAGCTGATGCCGCGCCTGTGCCTGGAGCTGGCCTTCGAGGCCGCACCGCAGCTCGCCGACCCCTTCGATGAAGCGTATCCCTACCATGTGCTGCTCGAACTGACGGCCACCGGGCCGGTGGATCTGTCCGGGCTGCTCGAAGGGCTGCTGGAAGCGGGCATGGAACACGAGGTGGTGCTGGACGGCGTGCTGGCCTCCAGCGTCGCCCAGGCCGGTCAGCTGTGGGCGATTCGCGAGAGCATGGTGGAGGGTCAGTTGCTGCGCGGTGAGCACCTGCGCACCGACGTCTCGGTGCCGATCTCGGCGATTGCCGAATGCGTGGAGCAGGCCACGGCGGAGGTCGCGGCGCTGTCGCCCACCTCGCAGGTCATTGCCTACGGCCATATCGGCGACGGCAATCTGCACATCAACGTGCTGCCACCCGCCGAGACGCCGGCAGAGGCGCTGCCGGCCCTGTTCGAGCGCCTGGAGAGAGCGATCTTCACGGTGGTGGATGGCTTCGATGGCAGCATCAGCGCCGAGCACGGCATCGGCCGCAGCAAGCAGGCGGCCTTTCTCGACCGGCTCACCGTCACCGAGCGCCGCCTGCTGGCGGGCATCAAGGCGGTGTTCGATCCCGACGATCTGATGGGGGCAGGGCGCATCCAGCCGGCGAGCAAACGCTCCTCGTCGTCGTGACGGGGCCCCGGCCAGGGCTGGCGGCAAGGAGTTAGCAGCCAGGGTGAGCGGGCCGGCTGGCCCGCGGGTCAGTCCAACGGTGTCAGCTCGGCCAGGAAGCGTGCCTTGCGTTCCACGTAGCTCTGGCTGCTGGCGCTCAGGCCGGCTACCTCTTCCGGGCTCAGCTTGCGCACCACCTTGGCCGGCGTGCCCATGATCAGCGAATTGGGCGGAAATTCCTTGTTGGAGGTGATCAGCGATCCGGCACCGATCAGGCAGTTCTCACCGATACGCGCCCCGTTGAGGACGGTGGACTGCATGCCGATCAGGGTGCCGTTGCCGATGCTGCAGCCGTGCAGCATCACCAGATGACCGACGGTGACGTCGGTGCCGATGCTCAGCGGGAATCCCGGGTCGGTGTGCAGCACGCAATTCTCCTGAATGTTGCTGTTGTCGCCGATGCTGATGGGCTCGTTGTCGCCGCGCAGCACGGCGCCCGGCCAGATGCTGACGTCCTTGCCCATTCTGACGTCGCCGATCACGGCCGCTTCGCGGGCGATGAATACGCTGTCGTCGTGGCGGGGGCGGGTCTCTCCGAGTGCATACGTCGTCATGCGCTAGCTCCTTGTCGTCGTTCGTTCGGGCAGCCGCCGGTGGGGCCGCCGAGGCGTGGCTCATGCAGGGGATGGCTCCAACTTAGGGAGCCAAGTCCGAGACGTCAATAATTCAGAATTCATAACGAATTTCTCTCTGTTACTCTGATCTCGTTCATCTCATTGTTTTCATTAGGTAGTTCTTCGGCTCCTCATGCCAATGATAGCCAAAGGTCTAACTTGATGAAATGAATTATGAGTTCATAATTACGAAAAGAGGCGCTAGCTCGACTCTGGCGCCGGCTGAGAAGGCAGGTGAGGCCTAACGGCTGCTGCCAGCCGCTGATGAAGCAGGAGGTCAAATGGAGCCGAAATCGACGGCCGAGCTGGAACTCATCAAGGACGGACGCATCGCGTGGCTGATCTTCAATCGCCCCAAGGTGCGCAATGCCATGACCTGGGGCATGTACGACGCGCTCGAGCGGCACTGCCAGACCCTGAGCGACGACCCGGAGGTGGACGTGGTGGTGCTGCGCGGCAGCGGCGGTGAAGCCTTCGTTGCCGGCACCGACATCAAGCAGTTCACCGGCTTCGAAACGGCACGGCACGCGCTGGACTACGAGCACCGCATCGACGAGGTCATCGGCGCTCTGGAGTCGCTTGGCAAGCCCACCATCGCGCTGCTGGAGGGGTTCTGCGTCGGCGGCGGTGCGGCCATCGCCATGGCCTGCGATTTTCGCTACTGCACGCCCGATCTGCGTTTCGGCGTGCCTATCGCCAAGACCCTCGGCAACTGCGTCTCCATTACCAACGTGTCGCGCCTGGTCGATCTGGTCGGTGCCGCCAGGGCCAAGGAGGTGCTGATGCTGGCCAAGCTGTTCGGTGCCGATGAGGCGAAGCAGGCGGGTCTGGTCACCGAGGTCGTCGCCACCGAGAAGATCGAGGCGGAGGTCAGGCAGGTGGCCGAGAGGCTGGGTGGCTTTGCGCCCTTGACGCTGCGCGCCTCCAAGGAGGGGGTCAGCCGTGTGCTGGCGGCACGGCGGCCTCCGGCTGGCAGCGAGGAGGACCTGATCGCGCTCTGTTACACCAGCCGCGACTTCAAGAGCGCCGTCAAGGCCTTCGTCGACAAGACCCCCCATGTCTGGCGCGGTGAGTAGCGTCGGCTTCGCGAGTTTTTCCTCAGCACACCCCCAATCACAACGAGGTGGCAAGCATGCTCCCCTTAATGAAAATGAAGGTTCTCGACATTTCCCAGATCATGGCCGGTCCGTATTGCACCATGGTGCTCGGCGACCTGGGAGCGGACGTCATCAAGGTGGAGAAGAACGGCGGCGACGACAGCCGCCAGATGGGACCTTACGTCAACGAGGAGTCGACCTGTTTCGCCCAGATCAACCGCAACAAGAAGAGCATTTCGCTGAACCTCAAGGAGGAAGAAGGGCGCGAGATATTCTATCGCCTGGCCAAGGAAGCCGACGTCATCGTCGAGAACTACCGCACCGGCGTGGCCAAGAAGCTGAAGGTGGATTACGAGACCATCAAGGCCATCAACCCCGGCATCATCTACTGTTCCATCTCCGGCTATGGGCAGACCGGCCCCTACAGCCACAAGGGGGGCTTCGACCTGGTGGCTCAGGGCATGACGGGGCTGATGTCGATGACCGGGGAGCCGGGGCGGCGTCCGCTGAAGACCGGCATCGCCGTCTACGACATCGGGGCGGGCATCACCGCCGTCTATTCGATCCTGGCCGCCTACATCCACAAGCTGAGCACCGGGGAAGGGCAGCACGTCGACGTGGCCATCGCCGAGTGCGGCCTGCCCTGGTTCACCTGGGAGGCGGCGGCATTCTTCGCCGAAGGCACCGTGCCCGAGCCCACCGGCTGGCGCCACCGCGTATCGGCACCCTACCAGGCGATCAAGGTCAGCGACGGTTACATCATGCTGGGCTGCGCCAATCAGCGGAATTGGGAGCGGCTCTGCCACGAGGTGATCGATCGCCCCGATCTGCTGCAGGATCCGCGCTTCGTCAGCAACCACCTGCGGGGGCAGAACGTGGAAGCGCTCGAGGCGGTGCTGGAGGAGATCTTCGTGCACGACACGCGCGAGGCCTGGCTGGCCAAGTGCGATCAGGCGGGCGTGCCCGCCGGCCCGATCAACGACTTCGCCCAGGCGCTGGACGATCCGCACTATCAGGCCCGCGGCATGGTGCAGGAGATGGAACACCCGGTCATCGGCCGGATGAAGACCATCGGCTTTGCCAGCAAGCTTTCCGGCACGCCGCCGCAGATTCGCCGTCCGGCACCGCTCTATGCCCAGCACACCGACGAGATCATGGCCGAACTGGGCCTCGACGAGGCGCGCTGCGAGGAGCTGCGGCGCAAGGGGGTGATCAAGTGAAGCAAGGTCAGGGCGGCACGCCTGCTTGACATCGGTTCAAGGGCAGGACTACTGTCAATGAAGAATTTAGAATAAAGAATTCATTATGTGAGGTGCAACTTTTTTACGGCAAGACTGAAAGTCCGGTATGGCAAGACTGTAGTGCGCAAGCCAACATTAGAACAAGAGGAAACACGCCATGTATCTGCTACGTCTCACGGCGGTTGCTGCAGCTGTCGCCCTCGTCTCCGTTCCCCTCCAGGCCCGCGAGATCACCTTCGGTCATGTCGGCGGTCCCGACTCGCTGTTTGCCGACTCCGCCGATCATTTCGCCGAACTGGTCAACGAGCGCCTGCCGGAGCCTTACGAGGTGGTGGTGTTCGGCTCCAGCCAGCTGGGCACCGACTCGGAGCTGCTCCAGCGCATGCGGCTTGGCACCGTCGACCTTGCCTTGCCCTCGACCATCATGTCCTCGGTGGCGGACGAGTTCGGTCTTTTCGAGCTGCCTTATCTGATCCAGGACCGCGAGCACATGAAGCGGGTGGAGGAGGAGATCTTCTGGCCGCACCTGGCGCCGCTGGCCGAGCAGAACGGTTACCGCATTCTGGCCGTGTGGGAGAACGGCTTCCGTCACATCACCAACAACCGCCGCCCGATCAATACCCCGGAGGATCTGCGCGGCATCAAGCTGCGGGTGCCTCAGGGCGTATGGCGCGTACGGATGTTCGAGGAGTACGGCGCCGAGCCTTCGCCGATGTCGCTCTCCGAAGTGTTCATGGCCCTGCAGACCGGCGTCATGGATGGCCAGGAAAACCCCCTGGCCCAGATCGCCGGGCAGCGTTTCCAGGAGGTGCAGGACTACCTCTCCCTCACCGGACACGTCTACACCCCGGCCTATCTCACGGCCGGCCGTCGCTTCGACAATCTCCCCGATGAGGTGCAGGAGATCATCATCGAGGCGGCCAAGGAGACCCAGGCGTTCGTCTACGAGCACGCCGCCCAGCTCGACGAGGACCTCATCGATGTGATTCGCCAGGCGAATACGGAAGTGAACGAGGTCGATACCTCTGCCTTCATCGAAGCCTCCGAGGCGATCTACGAAGCCTTCTCCCGTGAAGTGCCCGGCTCTCAGGAGCTGATCGACAGGGTGCTGGAGCTTGGCGAAGGCTCCTGAGCCGCCCTGTGTGACGGCAAGGCTCCTGCCCACGTCCCTTCCGCGGGGCGTGGGACGCCCACCCCTCTTCCTGAACGAGTCGAGAGCCATGGGTACCTTGAATCGAATCTCCCGCACCCTGGAGCGCCTGCTCGAGATCATCACGGTAGTGCTGATGGTTTCGCTGACGTTGGTGGTGCTTTATGCAGTGGTGACCCGCTACGCCTGGCGCACCCCCTCATGGTATGACGAGGTGGCCGCCATCATGCTGGTGTGGCTGACCTACTACGCCGGGGCGCTGGCAGCGCTCAAACGGGGGCACATCGGCGTCGACGGGGTGCTGGCCGCGATGCCGATCAAGTTGCGCATGCCGGTCGCCTACTTGTCCGAGGCGCTGGTCATCGGCTTCTTTGCCGTCCTCTGCTGGGCCGGCCTGGTGGTGATCGAGGTGATGCAGGGCATGGCGCTGATCACCCTGCGCTGGGTGCCGCTCAGCTTCACCCAGTCGGTCATTCCCATCGGGGCGGGGCTGTTCATCATCGCCCAGCTGCTCAGCATGCCGGCTCACCTGGCCAAGGTGCGCTCCGGCCGGACTCAGGAAGAGGAGGAGATTCGTCACGCCATCACCGAGGCGGAGCGCGACAATGCACGGGCCGGCTTCACGGCGGATGCGCTGACCAAGAGGGAGCTGCCATGACACTTCCCCTGATGATCGTCGGCCTGCTCGGGCTGATCCTGATGGGACTGCCCATTGCCGTGGCGTTGGCGATCGTGGCGACGGTAGCCATCGTGGTTTTCCAAGGCGTGGAGATGCTGCCCAACATCGGCTTGACCATGTTCGAGGGGGCGAGCAGTTTTCCCCTGCTGGCCATCCCTATGTTCGTGCTGGCCGGGGCCATCATGAACACCGGCGGCATCTCCAAGCGTCTGATCGCTTTTGCCTCGGCGCTGTTCGGCTTCATCCGCGGCGGGCTGGCGATGATCAACATCGGCGTCTCGCTGTTCTTCGCCGAGATCTCCGGCTCGGCGGTGGCCGACGTGGCCGCCACCGGCTCGGTGCTGATCCCGGCCATGAAGAAGCGCGGCTATCCCAGTTCCTTCGCTGCGGCCGTGACCTCGTCGTCGGCATCCCTGGCGATCATCATTCCCCCCTCGATTCCGATGATCCTCTACGGGGTGATGTCGGGCGCCTCCATCGTCCAACTGTTCGTTGCTGGCATCGTGCCCGGGCTGCTGGGCGCGGCAGGCCTGATGGCGCTGAGCTACTACTATGCGCGCAAGTACAACTGGCCGGTGGAAGAGGTCTTCCAGTTCAAGCGCGTCAGGCAGACTGCCAGGGAAGCCGGCTGGGCGCTGACCCTGCCGATCATCATCCTCGGCTCCATCTTCGGCGGCTTCGTGACGGCCACCGAAGGGGCCGGCCTGGCGGTGGCGGCGGCGATCTTCATCAGCGCCGTGATCTACCGTGAGCTGGACCTGCGCACCCTGTACAAGGCCATCGTCGATGGCGGCCAGCAGACCGCCGTGGTGATGCTGCTGGTGGCGGCTTCGGCGCTGATCGGGGTGTTCCTGACCGAGATGCGCATGCCCCAGCAGCTGGCCCAGGCGGTGCTCAGCCTGACCGACAACAAGTACGCCATCCTAATGATGCTGAACGTCTTCTTCCTGCTGATCGGGCTCTTCCTGCACTCGGCGGCGGCGATCATCCTGGTGGTGCCCATCGTCATGCCGCTGGTCGGGGCGGCGGGCATCGATCCGGTCCACTTCGGTCTGGTGGTATGCCTCAATCTGGCCATCGGCCAGCAGACCCCGCCGGTGGCGAGCGTGCTGATCACGGCCTGCTCGATCGCCAAGGCGGATGTGTGGTCGGTGACCCGCTCGAACCTCGGTTTCATCACCGTGCTGCTCTTCATTCTGCTGCTGGTGACCTACATTCCCGCCATTCCGATGGCCTTGGTGGAGTTCTTTTACCGCTAGCCGGGTGGCATTCAATGGCCGCGCCGCCTGCGGCCTATGACAACGATCAACGCTGGAGCACTTGCGATGCTGAACCTCGACTTCCACCCATCGGGCCGCCACTTCCTGCAGATCCCCGGGCCGTCGCCGGTGCCGGATCGTATCCTGCGGGCCATGAGCCTGCCCACCATCGACCACCGCGGGCCGGAGTTCGGCGCCCTGGGCCTGGAGCTGCTGGCCAAGCTCAAGCAGGTGTTCAAGACCGAAGGGCCGGTGATGATCTATCCGGCCTCGGGTACCGGCGCCTGGGAGGCGGCACTCGCCAACGTTCTCTCCCCCGGCGACCGGGTACTGATGTACGAGACCGGCCATTTTGCCGCCCTATGGCACAAGATGGCGCTGCGCCTGCAGCTCGAGCCCGAGTTCATCGGGCTGCCGGGCTATGAAGGCTGGCGCCAGGGCGTGCAGGCCGACATGATCGAGGCGCGCCTGCGGGAGGATGCCGAACACCGGCTCAAAGCGGTCTGCGTGGTGCACAACGAGACCTCCACCGGCGTGACCAGCGACATCGCCGCGGTGCGTCGCGCCATCGATGCCGCCGGCCACCCGGCGCTGCTGCTGGTGGATACCATCTCGGGCCTCGCCAGCGCCGACTACCGGCATGACGAATGGGGCGTCGACGTCACCATCTCCGGCTCCCAGAAGGGGCTGATGCTGCCGCCGGGCATCAGCTTCAACGCCCTTTCCGACAAGGCCATCGCGGCCAGCCGCGAATCGACCATGCCCAGGAGCTTCTGGGCCTGGGACGAGATCCTCGAGGCCAACCGCAACGGCTACTGGCCCTATACCCCCAGCACCAACCTGCTCTACGGTCTCAACGAGGCGCTGGACATGCTGCTCGACGAAGGGCTGGAGCACGTCTTTGCCCGCCACCAGCGCTGGGCCGCGGGGGTGCGCACGGCGGTCGAGGCCTGGGGCCTGGAGATCCAGTGCCAGGATCCGGCGCTCTACTCGCCGGTGCTCACCGGGGTGGTGATGCCGGATGGGGTCGATGCCGACGCCGTGCGCAAGATCATCTACGAGCGCTTCGATCTGTCGCTGGGCATGGGGCTCGGCAAGGCCAAGGGCAAGATGTTCCGCATCGGCCACCTGGGCGACTGCAACGACCTGACGCTGATCGCCACCCTCGGCGGCTGCGAGGCCGGCATGAAGCTCTGTGGCGTGCCCCTGGCGGGCAGCGGCGTGGCGGCGGCGCTCGAGTACTTCGCTGACAACCCGCTGAGGTCGAGCGATTCCTGCAACGGCTGAGGAAGGCACGATGACGTCTCTGACGGACAAGAGCGTTGCCCCGGATGCGCGGGTCAAGCCGGTGACCGAACTGGCGGCCCGGCTGTCCCGGGAAATGGAGGGCGAGGTGCTGTTCGACCACGCCGCGCGCGGTCGCTACTCCACCGATGCCTCGATCTACCAGGTGATGCCGTTGGGCGTGGTGATCCCGCGCCACCAGCGCGACCTGACGACGGTGCTGGAGGCCGCCCGCGATGCTCAGGTGCCGATCCTGGCGCGGGGCGCCGGTACCAGCCAGTGCGGCCAGACGGTGGGCGAGGCGCTGGTGATCGACACCACGCGCTGGCTCAGGGAAATCGTCGAGTTCGACCGCGAGGCGGCCACCGTGGTGGTCGAACCGGGCATCGTGCTCGACCACCTCAATGCCTGGCTCAAGCCTCATGGGCTCTGGTATCCGGTGGATGTCTCCACCAGCGCCCAGTGCACCCTGGGGGGGATGGCCGGCAACAACTCCTGCGGCTCGCGCTCGATCCGCTACGGCAACATGGTACACAACGTGCTGGGCATCGAGGCCTGGCTGGCCGACGGCAGCGAGGCCCACTTCGGCTTCTTCGACGAGCTGCCGCTCAAGGGCCGCGAGCGCGCACTGGCCGAACGGGTCAAGGCGATTGCCGAGGGGGTGTCCGCCGAGATCCGCGAGCACTTTCCCAAGGTGCTGCGCCGGGTTGGGGGCTACAACCTGGATCTCTTCGACTGCCAGAACCCCAAGCCCTACGACCCGCAGGGGCGCGTCAACCTGGCCCATCTGCTGGTGGGCGCCGAAGGTACCCTGGGAGTTAGCCGGCGCATCAAGCTGCGGCTCTCGCCGCTGCCGACGCACAAGGTGCTCGGTGTGGTCAATTTCCCAACCTTCTATCAGGCGATGGACTTCACCCAGCACATCGTCACCCTCGACCCCACCGCGGTGGAGCTGGTCGATCGCACCATGATCGACCTGTCGCTGGAGAATCCGGCGTTCCGTCCGGTGATCGAGAAGGCGCTGATCGGTCGGCCCCAGGCGGTGCTGTTGGTGGAGTTCGCCGGTGAGGAGCGGCAGACCCAGCTCGCCTCGCTCAAACGTCTCACCGAGCTGATGGCCGACCTGGGCCTGCCCGGCAGCGTGGTGGAGATGCCCGAGCCCGCCGCACAGGCGGCGCTGTGGAACGTGCGCAAGGCCGGTCTTAACATCATGATGAGCATGAAGGGGGACGGTAAGCCGGTCTCCTTCATCGAGGACTGCGCGGTGCCCCTCGAACATCTGGCCGAGTACACCGACAAGTTGACCGAGGTGTTCCATCGCCACGGCACCGAGGGCACCTGGTACGCCCACGCCAGCGTCGGCACGCTGCACGTGCGGCCGATCCTCGACATGCGGCGGGGCGGGGCGCGCAAGATGCGCGAGATCGCCGAGGAGGCTTCCGCTCTGGTGCGCCAATACAAGGGAGCCTACTCCGGCGAGCACGGCGACGGCCTGTGCCGCGGCGAGTGGGTGGCCTGGCAGTTCGGCGAGACCCTCAACGACGCCTTCCGGGCGATCAAGGGCGCCTTCGATCCGCAGAACCTGCTCAACCCGGGCAAGATCGTCGATACGCCGAAAATGGACGACGAGCGCTATTTTCGCTTTTCCACCCGCTACCGGCGCATTCCGCTCACACCGCTGTTCGACTGGTCGGCCTGGAACGTCACCCGCGACCCGCTCACCGGCGAGCTGGGCGAGCCCGGCAGCGCCGGCGACGCCACCCATGGCCTGGCGATGGCGGTGGAGATGTGCAACAACAACGGCCACTGCCGCAAGTTCGATGCCGGCACCATGTGTCCCAGCTACCGTATTACCCGGGACGAGCAGCACCTGACCCGGGGCAGGGCCAACACCCTGCGTCTGGTGCTCTCCGGGCAGCTCGGCGAGCAGGGCCTGGCCGACGATGCGGTCAAGGAGGCGCTCGACCTCTGCGTCTCCTGCAAGGGCTGCAAGCGCGATTGCCCCACCGGCGTCGACATGGCCAAGTTCAAGATCGAGGCGCGTGCCGCCCGGGTGCGCACCAAGGGGCTCGCCCTGCGCGATCGCCTGATCGGTGAGATGCCGCGCTATGCGCCATGGGCGAAACGGTTCGCGGGGCTGCTGGGCGCAGTGGAGCGTCTCGACTTCCTGGCGCATCCGCTGAAGCGGGCGCTGGGTTTCGCCCCGCAGCGCCGTTTCCCGGCCTTCACCGGCGATTTCCTCGGCGAATATCACGGCACGCCGGCCCTGGCCGCGGGCGAGGTGGTCTTGTTCGTCGACACCTTCAACAACTATATGGAGAGCGACAACGCCCGGGCCGCCAAGCGGGTACTGGAGGCGGCCGGCTATCGCGTTCATCTCAACCTCAAGCCGGGGGAGAGGCCGCTGTGCTGCGGGCGTACCTACCTCTCATCCGGCCAGTTCGACAAGGCGAAAGCCGAGGCCAGGCGAACGCTTGACGCCCTGATGCCCCATGTCGAGCGCGGCGTGGCCGTCGTCGGGCTCGAGCCCTCCTGCCTGCTCGGCATGCGCGACGAGTTCCTGCAGTACGGCTTCGGCGAGCAGGCGCGAGCCCTGGCGGATGCCGCGATGCTGTTTGAGGAGTTTCTGGTCAAGGCCCGGCAGGCGGGCGAGCTCTCGCTCGATCTCAAGCCGCTGCCCGGGCGCGCGCTGCTGCACGGCCACTGCCACCAGAAGGCCTTCGACGCGCTGCGTCCGGTGGAGCAGGTGCTATCCTGGATTCCCGATCTCACGGTCGAGATCGTCGACTCTTCCTGCTGCGGCATGGCGGGCAGCTTCGGCTACGAGGCGGAGCACTACGACGCCTCGCTGCAGATGGCCGAACTGTCGCTGTTGCCGGCGATCCGCGAGGCCGACGACGACACCGTGCTGGTGGCCGACGGCACCAGCTGCCGCCATCAGATCCGCGACGGCAGCGGCCGCGAGGCGATTCACGTGGCACGGCTGCTGGAGCGGGCGCTGGTGTGAAAAAAAGCCCCCAATGGCAATGCCATGGGGGCGCAAGCGTGCGGGTAAGGTAAGGTCGGCTTAGTCTTCCAGCTCCGCCTCTTCGAAGGGCTCCGGCTCAGCCTCGGCCTCTGCCTCCTGCTCCGCTTCCTCGTCCGGCTCAGCCGCTTCCGCAGGCTCCTGCTCCATCTGCTCGATGGCGGCAGGCTCCGTGGCACCCACCTCCATCAGCGGGTCGCTGACGTTGAGCACATAGAAGCCGATCATGGCGATCGCCCCGGCGAACACCAGGTAGTAGATCGTCGGCAGGATGGTCTTGCGAATGGTCTCGCCTTCACGGCCGAGCAGGCCGACGGTGGCCGATGCCGCCACCACGTTGTGGATGGCGATCATGTTGCCCGCTGCGGCACCCACGGCCTGCAGTGCCACCATGAACGCCGTGGAGAGACCGAGCTGCTGGGCGACGTTGAACTGGAACTCGGCCAGCATCAGGTTCGCCGCAGTGTTGGAGCCGGCGATGAAGGCCCCCAGGCCACCCACGGCGGGAGCGAAGAAGGGATAGACGTCGCCCACCCCGTCGGCAACGAACTGCGCCATGGCCACCGGCATGGAGACCAGGTCGCCGGCATTGACCCCGGAGTTGATCAGGATACGCACCATCGGGATGGTGAAGATCAGTACGAAGCCTGCGCCGAAGATGGTGCGCGAGGACTCGCCGAATGCCGCCTTGAGCTCACCGGCACGCATGCGGTGCAGCACGGCAGTGACCAGCACCACCATCAGCAGGATGCCACCGGGCAGGTAGAGTGGGGCAAGGCTGCCCGAGACACCGGCTTCACCCAGGATGTTGTTCCAGCCGAAGGTCCAGGCATTGAGCGCCTCGCGCAGCGGTTCGATGGTGCGCGAAGCGACCAGGAACACGGCCAGCAGCACGTAGGGGAGCCAGCCCATCCAGGTGGAGAGCGGGGTCTTGCCGGCGATGTCGTCGATCTTGATCTCGATCTTGCCGATCCAGTTGTCCGGCCAGCTGCTGCGCTCGGGGAAGTCCCAGGTGTCCTTCGGGATCAGGAAGCCGCGACGGGCGGCAGGAACCACGATGGCCAGACCGACCATGGCGCCGATCATCGACGGGAATTCCGGCCCCAGCAGCACGCCTGCCAGCATGTAGGGCACCACGAAGGCGACCCCGGCAAAGAGGGCGAAGGGGGTGATCGAGAGCCCCTCTTTCCACGATTTGTTGGCGCCGAAGAACTTGACCATGATCACGACCATGATCAGCGGCATGAGGATGCCGATGATGCCGTGCACGATGGCCACTTCCGCCGCGATCAGGCGGAAGTACTCGAGCCAGGTGTAGCCGCCGGCTTCCAGCTGCTCTGTGATGGCGCTCTGGTTGATGCCGCCTGTTACCCCCACCACGATGGGCGTGCCCACGGCACCGAAGGAGACCGGAGTGGACTGGATCATCATGCCGACCACGACGGCGGCGAGGGCGGGGAAGCCGAGGGCCACCATCAGCGGTGCGGCCACCGCCGCGGGGGTGCCGAAGCCCGAGGCGCCTTCGATGAAGCAGCCGAACAGCCAGGCGACGATGATCGCCTGTACGCGGCGGTCGGGGCTGATGCCCGAGAAACCATTACGGATCGCGGTGATGCCGCCCGAGTGCTTCAGGGTGTTGAGCAGCAGTATGGCGCCGAAGATGATCCACAGGATCGAGGCGGTGAGTATCAGGCCCTGAAAGGTCGAGGCCAGGACCCGATTGAAGCTCATCTCCCAGGCGAACAGGGCGATGACGGCCGTGACCAGGTAGACGATCGGCATGGCCGTCTTGGCCGCCATGCGAAAGCCGATGAGTAGCACGCCGGCGAGTATCAGCGGCGTGAAGGCTAGTAGCGCTAGTGTCGTATCGGTCATGACGTTTCCTCGGTTTTCTCCTTGTTAGGGAAGCGCTGAACAAATCGGCGAGCGGGATGAAGCACAAGGCGCACGGAGCACAGGAACCGGAGCATATGGGGTATATGTGAGGATTCCGCGCACCGCGCAACGCAGTGATTCGCTCGCGCAGGCATTTGTGCAGTGTTTCCTTAGAGCTGGCGGGTGAAAGCCACCCGACAAGGGTCACTGCCGAGCCTTCGCCGGCAAGGGAGGCAACGATACGAAGAGCGGGCGCAAGTTGCCATCCGTGGGTCATTGGTCTGACCAATCCATGTTGCAGCGCGGCAATTAAAATTAGGATTTTTTCCCAGTAAAAACAAATGTATGCACCTGAGTGGCGGACGACGATTGCCGCCGGGGAGGAATTGGTTATTAGACTAATGGACAGGCTTCCGCTTCCAGCGTAGTCGAGCCCGGCTCGGTTGGCATCCCATGGGCAAGGCTGGCACTATCCCAGAACGGCGAAACATCCGAGAACGACGAAACGACATCCATCGGAGGCGGCATGGCACGGGTTCTCTACGATCTCTGCGGTATCGATGAAGGGCTTCGCTTCTCCCCCTACTGCTGGCGCGTACGCTATGCGCTGGCGCACAAGGGGCTCGAGTTCGAGACGCGGGCCTGGCACTTCACCGACAAGGCGGCCCTGGCCTTCGCCGACTACGACAAGGTACCGGTGCTCGTCGACGGCGAGGCGACGGTCACCGACAGTTATGCGATCCTGCGCTATCTCGATGACACCTACCCCGAGGCGCCGCTGTTGGGAGAGGGGGTGGCCGAGGCCCGGGCACGCTTCTTCAAGCACTACGCCGAGCGCGCGCTGCACCCGGCCATGATGCGCACCATCGTCATGGATCTGCTCAATGCGATCGATCCCCGGGATCGCGACTACTTTCGCGAGACGCGGGAAAAGCGCTTCGGCCGTACGCTGGAGGAGTTCCACTCGCCGGCCAAGGGCCTGGCCCAGCTGGATGCGGCGCTCGAGCCGCTGCGGGGCTGCCTGAACGACGCCGACTTCATCGATGGCCGGACGCCGGCCGCCGCCGACTACCTGGTATTCGGCGCCTTCATGTGGGCGCGGGTGGTGTCGACCGCCGATCTGGTGTCGAATGCCGACCCGGTCTACGGCTGGATCGAGCGAATGCTGGATCTGCACGACGGCCTGGGGCGACAGGCCATGAGAATTACCGACATCGAAGGCGCCTACCGGTGAGGCTGCCCCGAGGAATCGTCGCGAGAAAGAAAATGTTGCACTGCACAAAACGAACTGCTATGTTGCACTGCAACAAGGCGCATTCCTGCCTTGGCAACGCAACGTAGGAGATGTCCCATGAGCAAGACCCAAGACAAGGCAACTCAGCAGTTCGAAAGCCTGTTCATCGCCCCGGCGCGCGCCTATGGCTCGCTGACGCTGGAATACTACGAGAAGCTGCTGTCGGCCCAGATGGAAGCCTTCCGCAGCTACTCCGATCTGAGTCTGGCCCAGGCCCGCGCCTGGATCGACGTCAAGGACTCCGACAGCCTCAAGCAGGTTCTCGAGACCCAGCAGAAGGCTGCCAAGGAACTCGGCGAGCGTCTGCAGGGCGATACCAAGAAGGTGGTCGACCTGAGCCAGGAGTTCCTGCAGAAGGGCCAGCAGCTGGCCGAGCAGAACGTCAAGGCCGCCAGCGCCGCGACCAAGTAAGTCGCCGCCGGCATCGAGCGAGGCCGTCGCCCATCGGGGCGGCGGCCTTTTTCGTGCTGGGGGGCTTTCGCGGCCGGGCGTCACTCCTCGAGCAGCTCCATCACCTCCGCCTCTTCGACCTGACCGAAGTCGACATAGAACTGTCCGACGGCCATGAACCTCGGCGGCACCTCCAGACACACCACTTCGTCGGCCACCGCCGCCAACCTGTCGACGGCGCTGGTCGAGGCGACCCCGAGCGCGGCGATCAGGTGCTCCGCTCGGCCTTGCAGGGTCTTCAGCGCGGCCTCCATGGTGGCGCCCGTGGCGCTGCCGTCATCCACGATCACCACCGTTCGGCCTTCCGGCGCAATCGGTGGGCGCACCGGGTTGTAGCGTTCACGCCGCTGCTGCAGCAGCTTGCGCTGCTGTTCGGCTTCGCGCTCGATCGCCGCTTGCGGATAGTGCGACGCCGCCTCGTCGAGCTTCATGGTGCCGTCCTCGCTGATGGCCCCAATGGCGAACTCGGGATTGCCGGGGGCGCGCAGCTTGCGCACCAGCACCACATCGAGCTCGCCTTCCAGGGCGTCGGCCAGGTAGCGCCCCATGGGCACTCCGCCGCGAGGAATGGCCAGCACGAGAGGGTTGGAACCCTTGAGATGGGAGAGTCGCTCGGCGAGATGCTCGGCGGCGTCCAGACGGTCACGAAACATGTCGCATCCTCCACGTGGGTGGTGGTGCCACCAGTGTAGATGCCTCCTGCCCATCGGTCGGGCGCAACGGCAGGAAAAGTACGGAGGGGCGCGGGCGGGTAGGGCCGGTCGGAACCTGTCCGACCGGCCCCTGCGTTCAGGGAGTGGGACTGACTTCTTCGCCTTTGGCTGTCGCCGCTTCCGGCGCGTTTCGCTGCGGCTTGCCCGGCAGCAGCGCGTCCAGCAGCAGCGCCGCGAGGGCCGCCGGTACCAGGCCCGACTTCAGCAGCAGGCCGGCCTGGCCGGGCATGGTCTCGGCGATGGCCTCCACCGCCGGCAGGCCGATGCCCAGGCTCATGGCCACGGCAATGATCAGCATGGCGCGCTGGTTGAGCTCGCACTCCTGAATGATCTTGAGCCCGGCCGAGGCGATCATGCCGAACATCACCACCCCGGCGCCGCCCAGCACGGCATGGGGCATGGCGGCGACCAGACCGCCCAGCTTGGGGAACAGGCCCATGCAGATCAGCAGGATGCCGCCGATGGTCACCACGTGGCGACTGACCACGCCGGTCAGGGTGATCAGGCCTACGTTCTGGGCATAGGCGGTATTGGGCAGCGTGTTGAACACCGCGGCGAAGGAGGTGGCCACGCCGTCGGCCATCACGCCCCCGGAGAGTTCGCGGTCCTTGGCCTGACGACCGGCGCCGCCGATGGTGATGGCGGAGATGTTGCCGATGGTTTCCAGGCCCACCACGAACATGATCAGGGTCATGCCGATGATGGCGGTCAGCTGGAACTCCATGCCGTACTGCAGCGGCCTGGGAATGGCGAACCAGGCGGCATTGCCGACGCTGGAGAAGTCGACCATGCCCAGCGCGATGGCCACCAGGTAGCCGCTCACCAGACCCACCAGGATGGAAGCGGCCTTGAGGAAGCCGCGGCCGAACTGGTGGACGAGGATGATCACCACCAGCACGAACAGCGCCAGCCCCAGGTTGGTGGGCGAGGCGAAGTCGTCGGCGCCGACCCCGCCGGCAGCATAGTTGAGGCCCACCGGCATCAGGGTGATGCCGATCAGCAGCACCACGATGCCGGTCACCACCGGCGAGAACCAGTGGCGAATCTTCTTCAGGAAGGCCCCCAGCCCTACCTGCAGGCAGCCGGCCACCAGGGAGGCACCCAGCACGGCGGGTAGGCCGAAGGTGCCGGCCAGGGGCAGCGCCACCGGCAGGAAGCCGAAGCTGGTGCCCTGCACGATGGGCAGCCGGGCGCCGATGGGGCCCATGCCGATGGTCTGGATCAGGGTGGCGACCCCCGCCACGAACAGGGCGACCTGGATCAGGAAGATCTGCTCGCCGGTAGTGGCGCCGATGACACCGGCGATGATGATCGGCGGCGTCACGTTGCCGGCAAACATCGCCATGATGTGTTGGATGCCCAGCGGGATCGCCTTGCCCAGCGGCGGCATGGCGTCCGGGTTCTGGTTGACGGTGCGTGAGGGCTTGGTTGGCTGAGGAGCGGGTCCAGCGTCGGTCATGATCAGGCTCTCGGGGTTGTTGTTGTCTGGGTAGTGAGTGTCTGTGCACCACATTCCGAAATTAATGTACACAATCGATGGGTCTTTAAAAGACAATTTGAAGTTATTTTTGTCTACCTTGGTGGAAACTACTTCCATATCAAAGTATTATGCTTGTCGTTTTGACCGTTTGGTCATGTTTTTCATGGCTGGGCGGCAAGGGAGAAGCAGAAGGGAAGAGGGCGGGAAGGAGAGAAGGAAAGGGAAGCGGAGAGCGGAAGGCAGAGAGCGGAAGGCAGAGAGCAGAGAGACAGCGCCGGGGGCCGGCGCTGTCATGGCGGTCACGGCCGTGACGCGCGATCGTCCAGGCGGAAGCGGGCGATGCGGTTGATCTGTTCGACGGCGGTGCGCCGCTCTTCGGCGGGCGTGTTTTCCAGGCGGGTCTCGAAGGCGGCGAGAATGGCATGCCGGTCGCTACCCTTCACGGCCATGATGAAGGGAAAGCCGAACTTCTCCTTGTAGGCGCCGTTGAGCCGCTCGAAGCGTGCCATCTCTTCGGGCGTGCACTGGTCCAGCCCCGCGCCGGCCTGCTCACGGGTCGAATCGTCCGTCAGTTCTCCGGCAATGGCGGCCTTGCCGGCCAGGTCGGGGTGGGCGCGGATGACTTCCAGTTGGCGCTCCTCGGAAGCCTCACGCAGGGTTTGCCCCATGGCTTCCGCCAGCCCGGCCGGCGTGTCCTGGTCCGGCTGCAGCCTGCGCTCCCAGGTCAGCTCTGCCACCCAGGGCGAGTGTTCGTAGATGTCGCCGAAGCGGGAAACGAATTCGTCGCGTGTCAGCGTGCTGGGGCGTGGTTCCAGAAAGGTGTCTGTCATGGTGGTCTCCGTAGTCAGCATGCTTGGGAAACGCTGCACAAATGCCTGCGCGAGCGAATTGCTGCGTTGCGCGGTGCGCGGAATCCTCACATATACCCCATATGCTCCGGGTCCTGTGCTCCGTGCGCCTTGCACTTCATCTCGCTCGTCGATTTGTTCAGCGTTTCCCTTGTCGGGCCGTGCCTTGTGAAAGTGTATACAAAAAAATTTTGAAATGTACTACCAAAAGAGCTAAAACTGTCTCCATGACGATGGCGGTCCTTGCGCCCGCCCAGCACTGGCCAGCCCGGGCCCGCTCCACGGCTCTCGGGCCAACGAAAGGGAGTAATGCAATGGGACGACTCACCACCCACGTTCTGGACACCGCCCAGGGCCGCCCCGGCGAGGGCATTCGCATCGAGGTCTTTCGGCTCTCGGGCAGCGGGCGCACGCCGCTCAAGACGGTCACCACCAACGACGACGGCCGCTGCGATGCGCCCATTCTCGAGGGCGACGACTTCCAGCCCGGCGAATACGAGCTGGTCTTCCACGCCGGCGACTACCTGCGTCAGCAGGGCATTCAGGCCGACGAGCCGCGCTTCCTGGACGTCATCCCGCTGCGCTTCGGCGTGGCCGACGCATCTCAGCACTACCATGTGCCGCTGTTGCTTTCGCCCTATGGGTATTCCACTTACCGCGGTAGTTAAAAAGCTGGCTGTGCTGGCCCCGGGCCCCTGAACAACAACACCGACCGAGACCCCTCAGATGCAAGCTTACCTACTCGAATTCGTCAATTTCATGCTGCGCTGGCTGCACGTCATCGCGGCCATCGCCTGGATCGGCGAGTCGATCTATTTCGTCATGCTGGACAATGGCCTGCGCAAGCCCAAGGCCGCCGAGGACCGTGAGAAGGGCGTCTTCGGCGAGATGTGGGCCGTGCACGGCGGCGGTTTCTACCACAACCAGAAATATGCCACGGCACCTGCCAAGCTGCCCGAGGACCTGCACTGGTCGTTCTGGAAGTCCTATACCACCTGGCTGTCGGGCTTCGCCCTGTTCGTGCTGATGTACATGACCAACCCCGGGTTCTATCTGGTCAATCCCGACAGTAGCTGGGAGTGGGCCGCCAACATGAGCGGCTGGCAGGCCAACGTGCTGGCGCTGGCGTTCCTGCTGGCGGGCTGGGTGGTCTACAACGAGATGTGCAAGCGCATCAGCCCCAACATGGAGCGCGACGGCATCCTCAGCCTGGCGGTCGCCGTGCTGATGGTCGTGGTGGCCTATCTCAGCGTGCAGATGTTCTCCGGCCGCGCGGCCTTCCTGCTGACCGGGGCGGTGATGGCCACGGCCATGTCCGCCAACGTCTTCTTCTGGATCATTCCCGGCCAGCGTCGCATGGTCAACGCGATGAAGGCCGGCGAGCAGCCCAATCCGCTCGACGGCAAGCGCGGCAAGCAGCGTTCGGTGCACAACACCTATTTCACCCTGCCGGTGGTGCTGCTGATGATCAGCAACCACTACTCCTTCGTGTACAACCACGAATACGCCTGGGTGCTGATGGCGCTGTTCATCTTCGCCGGTGCCCTGATCCGCCAGTTCTTCGTGCTGATGCACGCAGGCAAGATCCAGCCGGCCTATCCGGCGGCCGGTACGGCGTTGATCCTGGTGGCGTTCTGGCTGGCGATGCCGGGCGGTGCGACCCCCGCCGCCAACGGCACGGCCGAGGCGCCCAGCCAGGAGGAGGTGCATGCCATGATCGACCAGCACTGCGTCGCCTGCCACTCGCGAGAGCCGACCCAGCCCGGCTTTGCCTCACCCCCGGCCGGCGTGGCCTACGACAACTGGGATCAGATCCTGCGGCAGAAGAGTCAAATCCAGCAGGTGGTGGCCAGCAAGTACATGCCGCTCGGCAACATGACCGGGATGACCGACGAGGAGCGCGAGGTGATCGCTGCCTGGTCGGAATAGCCCTGACCGCTCCACACTGGTACGCCCCCGGGCCGCTCGCTGCGGTACCGGGGGCGTTGCCGTCGGTTCGATACTTCCAGGAAGATGCGTATACAATAGCAGCCAGGAATGGGCTGCGAGGAGGGGATCATGAATCAGCGGCAGAGCATGACCGATGCCGGCGAGTCGGGCGGCGCCAAGCCTCGGCGCCTGGGCAAGAATGGCGACGGGGCGGAGCGCCACGAGGCGATCTATCGCACCATCAGCGATGCCATCATCGAGCACCGCCTGAAGCCCGGCGCGCGCCTGCGCGAGGATGCCCTGGCCGAGGTGTTCGGCATCAGCCGTACCGGTGTGCGCAAGATTCTCCAGCGCCTGGCCCTGGAGCAACTGGTGACCCTCACGCCACGGCGCGGTGCCAGCGTGACCCGGCCCACCGCCGAGGAAGCCAAGGACGTGTTCGACGCCCGCCAGATGGTGGAGTGCGGCCTGATGCCGGAGGTCGCCCGCCGCATCAAGCCCGACGACGTGCGCGAACTGCGCGACATGGCCCGGCGCGAGCGCGAGGCGCTCAAGTCGGGCGAGCAGAGCCGCGCGATCAAGCTCTCCGCCGCCTTTCACGAGCGCCTGGCCCAGCTCTCGGGCAACGCCACCCTGGCGGCCTTCGTTGGCCAGCTATGTTCGCGCTCTTCCTTGATTCTCGCCGTCTACGGCAGCTCGGGGCACCTGGGCTGCGAGTCCCACGACCATGACGACCTCATCGGCTTTCTCGAAGCGGGCGACGGCGAGCGGGCAACTGCGTTCATGGGTCGCCACCTGAAGGCCATCGAGGCCTCGCTGTCGATCGTCGAGGAGGAGCAGGAGGCACCCGACCTGCACCAGATCTTCAATCTTTGATGCACGCTGCCGGTGCGTCTCGTCATTTTGTTCGCACCGACTCGGTGCGTCCCTATGCCCTCATTCCTTACCTGTCAGCACCGTGCTTGATCGCAGCACGGTGTTTTTCCGTGTTCTCCCCAACGATCGGAAAATTTTCAGTCCCATGTTTGTATACTAAATTTCAGTAACTTGTATTTTTGGTTTCTGCGCACCTTTGCATCCTTCCGCGGATATCGCTTCCCTTGGCCTCGTAATTGCATTGGTCAAGAGGAGCTGTGCATCGACGATGCCGGCATTTCGACCAAGAAGAGGGGGAGCGTGAAAAATGGTATACAAAAAAATCGCAGCAGCCCTGCGCCAGGCTCGCCGTGCGGCAGCGGTCACCATCAGCCTGACGGTACTCTCCATGCCGGCTATGGCCGACGGTCAGGTGCTGCGCATCGCCATGACCGCCTCGGACATTCCGTTGACCACCGGCCAGCCCGACAGCGGCTTCGAGGGCTATCGCTTCCTGGGCTATACGGTCTATGACGCGCTGATCAACTGGGACCTGTCCTCGGCCGACGAGGTCAGTGGCTTGACTCCCGGCCTGGCCGAATCCTGGGAGGTCGACGAGGAGGACACCCGGGTGTGGACCTTCACCCTGCGCCAGGGCGTGAGTTTCCATGATGGCAGCGAGTGGAATGCCGACGCCGCCATCTGGAACCTCGACAAGGTCTACGACGAGGAGTCGCCGCAGTTCGACGCCCGTCAGGCGGGTAACGTGCGCGGCCGCATCCCGGCCATGGACCAGTACGAGAAGGTCGACGACCATACCATCCGCTTCACCACGCGGGAGCCGGACGCCTGGTTCCCGTATCAGCTCACTTTCCTGCTGTTCTCGAGCCCGGCGCAGTGGGAGGCGCTCGGCGGCGACTGGGATGCCTTCGCCCGCGAGCCTTCCGGCACCGGGCCGTTCCGGTTGACGCGACTGGTACCGCGGGAGCGGGCCGTGCTCGAGCCCAACGCCGATTACTGGGATGCCGAGCGTGTCCCGCGTATCGAGCGCATCGAGCTGATCCCCATGCCCGAGTCGAGCACCCGCACCTCGGCGCTGCTGTCGGACCAGGTGGACTGGATCGAGACCCCGGCACCCGACGCGATTCCGCGCATGCAGTCTCGGGGCATGAGCATCACCAGCAACCCCTATCCGCACACCTGGCCCTATCAGTTCTCCATGCTCGAGGGCAGCCCGTGGCGTGACATCAACGTGCGCAAGGCGGCCAACCTGGCAGTGGACCGGGAGGGGCTCGAGGCTCTGCTGGGCGGCCTGATGGTGCCTGCGGCGGGAATCGTCACACCGGATCACCCCTGGTACGGCGAGCCCGAGTTCGAGACCCGCTACGACCCGGAGGAGGCCATGCGCCTGCTGGCGGAGAGCGGCTACGGCCCGGACAACCCCGTAGAGGTGAAGGTGCTGATCTCCACCTCCGGTTCCGGTCAGATGCAGCCTCTGGCCATGAACGAGTACATCCAGCAGAACCTGGCCGAGGTCGGCATCGCCCTCGACTTCGAGGTGCTCGACTGGGAGTCGCTGTTCCCCAACTGGCGGCGCGGCGCGGAAGACCCGAGCAGTCGCGGCGCCCATGCCACCAACATCACCTTCGGCTGGCTCGATCCGTTTGCCGCCTTCTATCGCTTCATGCATTCGAGCATGGCACCGCCCAACGGCTTCAACTGGGGCTACATGGACGACCCCGAGTACGACCGCCTGCTCGATGAGGCACGGGTGACCTTCGATCAGGAGGCGCAGGACGCCATTCTGGCCGAGTTCCACACCCGCATGGTCGACGACGCCGCCTGGCTGTGGGTGGCCCATGACGTGGGCCCCCGCGCCATGCAGCCGCGGGTCAAGGGCTTCGTCCAGGCCAAGAACTGGTTCCAGGACCTGACCCCGGTCTACATCGAGGAGTGAGTCGCAGCGGCGGCAGGTGAGGGTTTGCCTGTCGCCGCCGGCCTGGAGGCAAGATGAGTACCTATTTCCTCAAGCGCATTCTCTATGTGATGCCGATCACCCTGGCGGTGAGCTTCTTCTGCTTCTCGTTGGTGCACCTTTCGCCCGGCGATCCCATGGATGCGGTGGTATCGGCCGATGCCCCGCGAGAGGTGGTGGCCATGGTGGAGCGCGCCTACGGCTTCGATCGTCCGCTGCCCGAGCAGTTCGCCCTGTGGGTGAGCCGTGCGCTGCAGGGCGACCTGGGGCTGTCGGCAGCCAACGGGCGGGCGGTGACCACGGAGGTCTTCGGCGCGCTGAAGAACACCCTGCTACTGGCCCTGGCGGCCTCGCTGATCGGCTTCACCCTGGGCTGCACCTTCGGCATGTTGGCCGGCTACTGGCAGGGTTCGCTGCTCGACCGCCTCGTCACCGGCTTCGCCGTGGGTGGAGTCAGCGTGCCCCATTACTGGCTGGGCATGCTGCTGGTGATCGTGTTCTCGGTGGAGCTCAACTGGCTGCCCTCGTCTGGGGCGGGGCCGGGAAGCTCGAACGACTGGGCCTTCGAGTGGGCCTACCTGCGCCACTTGATCCTGCCGGCCGTGACCCTGTCGGTGATCCCCATGGGGGTGGTGACCCGCACCGTGCGCGCCATGGTGGCCGAGATCCTGGCCCATGAGTTCGTCGAGGCGCTGCGGGCCAAGGGGCTGGCCGAGAAGCGCGTGTTCCTGCACGTGGTCAAGAACGTGGCGCCCACGGCGCTGGCGGTGATGGGGCTGCAGCTGGGCTACCTGCTGGGCGGCTCGATCCTGGTGGAGACGGTGTTCTCCTGGCCGGGCACGGGGCTTCTGCTCAACAACGCCATTTTCCAGCGCGACCTGCCGATCCTGCAGGGGACCATCCTGGTGCTGGCGCTGTTCTTCGTGCTGCTCAACCTCATCGTCGATCTGGCCCAGGCCAGGCTGGACCCGCGCATTCAGCGCAGCTGATCGCAAGGAGACACGCCCATGTCGCTCACTCTCGATACCGCCGTGTCGCCCATGGCGGCACCCCCCGCGGAGCCTGGCTACTGGCGCAGCGTATTCGCCCGCTTGCGGCGCGACCCGGTGGCCATGGTCGCCGGCCTGATCCTGCTGGCCATCGTGCTGATGGCGATCTTCGCGCCCTGGCTGGCGCCGCAGAGTCCTTACAGCACCAGCATGCTGCACCGCCTCCAGCCCATCGGCTCGCCGGGATTCCCGCTGGGCAGCGACGAGCTGGGGCGCGACGTGCTGTCGCGCTTGATCCACGGTGCGCGGCTATCGTTGCTGATCGGCGTGATGCCGGTGATCAACGCCTTCGTCATCGGCAGCGCCATCGGCATCGTCGCCGGCTTCGTCGGCGGGCGCACCAATACCGTGATCATGCGCGTGATCGACGTGTTCTACGCCTTTCCCGCCGTGCTGCTGGCCATCGCCCTGGCCGGCGCCCTGGGGGCCGGGCTGGTCAACTCGCTGTTCTCGCTCACGGTGGTGTTCATCCCGCCCATCGCCCGAGTCGCCGAGAGCGTGACCACCCAGGTGCGCAGCGTCGACTACATCGAAGCGGCGCGGGCCAGCGGCGCACGCAGTCTGACCATCATTCGGCGTCACGTGCTGGGCAACGTGCTGGGGCCGATCTTCGTCTATGCGACCTCGCTGATCAGCGTCAGCATGATCCTTGCCTCGGGGCTCTCCTTCCTCGGCCTCGGGGCGCGTCCGCCGATGCCGGAGTGGGGGCTGATGCTCAACACCATGCGCGATGCGATCTACGTCAATCCATGGGTGACGGTGCTGCCCGGCATGATGATCTTCACCGTCTCGATCTGCTTCAACATGCTCAGCGACGGGCTGCGCTCCGCCATGGACGTCAAGCTATGAGTCATCAAGCTATGAGTCATCAAGCTATGAGCCATCAAGCCAGGAAAGAAGACGGCAGAAATGCCGCGCCGCTGGTGACGAGCGATCCCCGCGACCGCGGCGGCCGGGCCCAGCCGCTGTTGCGGGTCAAGGGGCTGCGCAAGCACTTCGTGATCAAGCGGGACCTGCTGGGGCGGCCGCTGAGCCGCGTGCACGCGGTGGACGGCATCGACTTCGAGGTGCGCAAGGGCGAGACCCTCGGCATCGTCGGCGAGTCGGGCTGCGGCAAGTCGACCACCGCGCGCCTGCTGATGCATCTGCTGCAGCCGGATGGCGGCGAGGTGATCTTCGACGGCGACCCGGTCGGCACGCGGGGCGGCCTGTCGCTGCGCGAGATGCGCCGCCAGATGCAGATGGTATTCCAGAACTCCTACGCCTCGCTCAACCCGCGCATGACCATCGAGGAGTCGATCGCCTTCGGCCCGCAGGTGCACGGCGTCGGGCGGCGTGAGTCGCGTCAGCGCGCCCGGCGGCTGCTCGATCAGGTGGGGCTGCTGCCGGAGCGCTTCGCACAGCGTTATCCCCACGAGCTCTCCGGCGGCCAGCGCCAGCGGATCAACATTGCCCGGGCGCTGGCGCTCGAGCCGCGCCTGCTGATTCTCGACGAGGCGGTATCGGCGCTGGACAAGTCGGTGGAAGCCCAGGTACTCAATCTGCTCGGCGATCTCAAGCAGGAGTACGGGCTGACCTACCTGTTCATCTCCCACGACCTCAACGTGGTGCGCTACATCAGCGACCGGGTCATGGTGATGTACCTGGGCAAGATTGCCGAGGTGGGTGACAGCGAGGCGCTCTACCGCGCCCCGGCCCACCCCTACACCCGGGCACTGATGTCGGCCATGCCGTCGCTGGAACCGGGGCGGCGCACCCAGACGGCGCCGCTGGCCGGCGATCCCCCCAATCCCATCGACCTGCCGCCGGGCTGCCGGTTCTGTCCGCGCTGCCCCCTGGCCGTCGATCTCTGCCGTGGCAGCGAGCCCGAGCTTGCGGCGCTGCCGGGCGGCGGGCACCTGTCGGCCTGTCACCGCGCCGACGAGGTGCAAGCCGCGGTGACGAACACGCAGCCCAGCGTCGAGGAGAGCGTTCGATGAAATCCGACGTCATGACCCGAGCGGCCGTTCAGGTGCCGATGGCAGCACCTGCCGATCCCATGGCCGAGATTCGCGATCTGCACGTGCACTTCGGCACGCCTCGGCGTCAGGTGCAGGCGGTCAACGGGGTCGACCTGACCCTGGCCCGCGGCGAAGTGCTGACCATTCTGGGCGAGAGCGGCTCGGGCAAGAGCGTCACGCTGCGCAGCCTCATGCGCCTGCTGCCGGAGCGCAAGACGCGCCTGACGGGGAGCGTTCGCGTCGACGGCCAGGACGTGCTGGCCATGTCGCGGCGTGAGCTGTCCCGCTTTCGCGGTCGCACGGCGGCGATGATCTTCCAGGAGCCGATGCTGGCGTTCGACCCGGTGTTCACTGTGGGCGATCAGATCGCCGAGACCGTGTGTCGTCATGAAGGCGTGAGCCGGCGCGAGGGATTGGCGCGTGCCCTGGAGCTGTTCGACCGGGTGCGCATTCCCTCGGCCAAGCGGCGGCTGGCCAACTACCCTCACGAACTCTCCGGCGGCATGAGCCAGCGGGCGATGATCGCCCTGGCCCTGTCGTGCCGGCCCAAGCTGCTGCTGGCCGACGAGCCGACCACCGCGCTGGATGCCACGGTACAGATCCAGATCCTGCTGCTGCTTCGGGAGCTGCAGCGGGAACTGGGCATGTCGGTGATCTTCGTGACCCACGACATGGGCGTGGCCAACGAGATATCGGATCGCATTGCCGTGATGTACGCCGGACGGCTGGTGGAAACCGGGGCCGTGGATACCGTCATCGCCCAGCCGCGCCACCCCTATACCCTGGGGCTGATGCACTCGCGCGCCTCCGGCGAGCTGCGCGGGCAGCGTCTCAGTGCCATTCCCGGGGCGCCGCCGGACATGTCGGCGCCGCCGCCCGGCTGTGCCTTCGCCCCGCGCTGCCCCCATGCCGACGCGACATGCACCCAGGCCCTGCCCGGCATGAGCGAGCTGGGCGACGGCCACCGGGCGGCCTGCTGGCGGCTCGGGGAAACGGCGAGCTGACGGCTCGTCACCACGGCATGGGCAGGTCCAGCAGCGTGCCTCGCGGTGGCGTCAGGCGCATCAGCGTGAACATGCCCTGGGCGACGGCGTACACCGCCATCCCGTAGAGCAGGGCGGTGTGCCAGCGCATCCGCGCGCAGCCGAGCAGCAGCCAGCCCAGCAGCAGCGGCGTGGCCAGGTTGAAGCCGATCAGCCACATGGCCAGGCCATAGCTCAGGATGCCGCCCAGGATGGGCAGTTCGCGGCGGCTGGCCAGGTTGGCAACGCGCCCCTGACGATGAAGGCGGAGCAGCTGGCGCCCCAGTACGTAGAGGCTCAGCAGCAGACCGGGCACGATGCCCAGGCTCGGCATCAGCCGGGCGTTGGGGCGAAAGCCCAGCATCTCCACCAGTGCATAGCCGAAGGCCGCCACCATCAGCAGTGCGGTGAACAGCACGATGCCGCTGTCGTGGCCCGGTGGCTCCTCGCCGGGTACGGCGGTCTCCGTCTGGGGCACGGCGGTGCGACGCCGACGCAGCCAGCGCACCGCGTTCAGCACCAGGGGAATGGCGATCAGCGAGGCGATGATCAATACGCCGGGGCGAGTCAGCCAGGTGAAGCCGTGGATCTGGGTGGTCAGCCAGAAGTACTGCTCCATGGGCGTGGCCAGCACGAAGCCGACCAGCACCGGCGCCCGGGGAATGCCGGCATTCTTCATCAGCCAGCCGACGATGCCGAGCACCAGCAGGGCGAGGATGTCGCCGAAGGTCTGGGTGCCCTGATAGGCGCCGGCCACCATGATCAGCAGCAGCGGGGCGGCGATCAGGGCGAAGTTCACCCGGGTCAGCCGGGCGATGTAGGGCGTCACGGCGAAGCAGATGGCGGCACCCAGCACCGAGGCCAGCGCCACGCTCCACACGATCATGTACATCAGGTCGGGCGATTCGCTGACCATGCGCGGGCCGGGATAGAAGCCGAACGAGAACAGTGCGCCGAGGAAGATGGCCGCGGCGGGGCCGCCCGGTACGCTGAACAGCATGGTGGGCACCAGATCGGAGATCACCGTGGCGTTGTTGGCCCCCTCGGCGCTGGCCACGCCGCGGATCTCGCCCTTGCCGAAGCGACGCTTGTCCTTGGTGGTGCTCATGGCGTGGCCGTAGGCGATCCAGGTGGAGGCGCTGGCACCCACCGCCGGGACGAAACCGCCGAAGATCCCGATCACCGAAGCACGGCAGATCAGCCACCGGCTGCGCCAGAATTCGCGAAAGCTCTCGCCCCACTTGCCCAGGGCCATCGGCTTGCCGGCGATGCCGCCGCCCGTGGCGACCATGCTGATCAGTTCGGCCACGGCGAACAGTCCCAGTGCCACGATGGGTAGCGACAGGCCGTCCATGAGATAGGACTGACCGAAGATGAAGCGGTAGTTGGCGGCGGCCGGTGCGGCGCCGACCACGCCCAGCAGAATGCCGAAACAGGCGGCAGCCAGCCCCAGGGCGATATCCCTGCCGACCATGCTGGCGGCAAAGCACAGCCCCACCAGGGCGAACATGAACAGCTCCGGCGTACCCAGGGCCAGTACCAGCGGGCCGGCAATGGGGATGGCGACGGAGAGAATCAGCGCGCCGAACAGCCCGCCCACCATGGAGGCGAGGAAGCCGACCCCCAGCGCCAGCGACGCCTTGCCCTGCTTGGCCAAGGCGTGGCCCTCGATGGCGGTGGGCGCCGAGGCCGGGGAGCCGGGTGCGCCGAGCAGCACCGAGGTGATGGTGTCCGAGGTATAGATCACCGAGATGGCACCGAGCAGCATGGCCAGGCCGGCATAGCCGTCCATCAGGTAGATGAACGGCAGCAGGATGGACACGGCGGCCACGCCACCCAGCCCCGGCAGCATGCCGAACACCATCCCGGCCAGCATGCCGGCGAAGAGCGCTAGCAGCCGTGCGGGCTGGAACAGGATGTCCAGGGCCGAAACGATATTCTCGAGCACGTTGCGATTCCTATGCGGGAGCGTCGAGTACGGCCAGCCCCGAGAGGCCGGCCGTATCGGTTGCGAGCCTACAGCTCGACGTCGTACTTCTCGCTGAGCAGGGTGCGCAGGTAGTCGCGCACCTCGTCGGAGGGCTGCAGGGCCTCACTCAACGAGTCGGTGACCGCCGAAGCCGGCAGCAGGTCGTAGCCGCCGATGGCGTCCTGGCTCTGCTCCTGGTAGTCGGGATCGTCGTTGATGGCG
The DNA here is from genome assembly GCF_900108215.1 of Billgrantia desiderata. Lineage (NCBI taxonomy): Bacteria > Pseudomonadati > Pseudomonadota > Gammaproteobacteria > Oceanospirillales > Halomonadaceae > Billgrantia > Billgrantia desiderata. Next base: position 98,904 of record NZ_FNVC01000014.1, read on the forward strand.
GCGATGGTCTGCTCGAAGATCTCGATGACCTCGTCCGGCGTACCCTCCGGCAGGTAGGCGGTGAGGCCGAAGTTGAAGGTAGTGGCGCCGATGGCCTGGAAGGCGTCCCACTCCACGCCGGAAGGCGGCTCGCCGTGGAGCTCCTCGTAGACCTCGTAGACCGAGGGGTAGTCGGGGAAGGCCAGGTCGCGGGCGCTCAGCACGCCGTCGTCACCCACCGAGCCGCCGGTCATGATCGGCACCGCGGAGCCCGCCTCGACCATGTCCACCACCTGCGACATGTAGGCCGGGGTGAACTGGAAGTCGATGTTGGTTTCCCCGCGCTCGAAGGCCAGGCGGGCCGGGCCGCGGCCGTCGAAGCCGAGCACCGCGCGCAGGTCGAGGTCGAGCAACTCGAAGGCCAGCAGCACGGGCAGGTCGCTGGCGGCAGCGGCGATACCGCCGTAGATCAGCGGCATGTCCGACGAGTGCAGGTCGGCCGGCGTCTCGATGCCGGTGCGCGGCGAGACGTAGATCACGGCGCCGAAGGGCAGGCTGTAGGCCGGTCTCATCGCGGCCAGGTCGTACTCCACCTCTTCCATACCCAGCACGTAGGGGTTCGAGGTGGAAGAGGTGGTGAACAGGATCGTCTCGCCGTCGGGCTCGGCATTCTGCTGGAACCAGTTGGCCCCGAGGATCGAACCGCCGCCCGGGCGGGTGCGTACGTTGACCTGCGGGTTGCCCGGCAGATGCTTCTCGAGGAAGGGTTCGAGGAACTTGGCCGCCACGTAGGTGGCGCCGCCCTCGCCGAACGGCACCACCATCTCGATGGTCTTGCCGGCGTAGAAGTCATCGGCCATGGCGGGAGCCGCGGCGAGCCCCCCGGCAGCGACCAGCACGGCGGCGGAGAGGGACTTGAGTGGAGTATCGGGAAGGATCATGGCGTGCTCCTGGTATTGTTGTGGCGCGCGATGCCCACGATGAACCTGGGCTCGACGCGTTCAGGTCGGTCAGCGGCCGACCCGGTTTTCCAGTGTGCCCAGGCCAGCGACCTCGATACGCACGATGTCGCCGGTCTGCAGGAATCTGGGCGGGGCGAAGCCGATGCCGACGCCCACCGGCGTGCCGGTCAGGATCACGTCGCCGGGCGCGAGCGCGATGCCGGCCGAAAGGGTCTCGATCAGCGTCGGCACGTCGAAGATCAGCTGGTCGAGGCGAGCGTCCTGGCGCAGTTCGCCATTGACCCAGCACTTGATCGTGGCAGTGTCGCGATCCACCTCGTCGGCAGTGACGAGCCACGGTCCCATGGGGCACAGGCCGTCGAGCGACTTGCCGAGATGCCACTGCTTGTGGCGCTGCTGCAGGTCGCGGGCGGTGACGTCGTTGGCGATGGTGTAACCCCAGACGTGATCGTAAGCGTCGGCCTTCTTGATGCCGCGGCCGCCCTTGCCGATGATGACGGCGAACTCCGCTTCGTAGTCGAGCTGCTCGGTGACCCCGGCATGGCGTGGAATCTCATCGCCATGGGCGATCAGGGTATTCCAGGCCTTGGTGAAGACGATGGGGTGCTTGGGTACCACGTCGTCGGCGCTGGTACTGCTGTCGTAGCCGGAGCTGCTGAACTCGGCGGCATGCTCGAAGTAGTTCTTGCCGACACAGAACATGTTGCGATGCGGGTGAAGCGGAGCTTCGAGGCGTGTACCTTCGAGAGGCTGGCCTTCGCCCTTGGGGGAGATACGACCGCCCAGCTCGGACCAGTCGCGAATCAGCTGCTGCATGTCGCCCTGAAAGTCGGGAAGCAGGGTGCTCAACGGCCAGTAGCGCTGGCCCGTGGCGTCGATCAGGGCGACGAGAGTGGGCTGGTCGGGCGCCGGCCGCAGAGTGGCGAATTTCATGTGAATTGGCTCTCCTTGGTTCTGGTTTGGTTCCGTAATGAACGAGCCTAGAAGGCGATTGGTACTCTTTCAAGTACTAATTCAGCCCGAAATTTTGCCTTGATGTACCAAATGGACTAGATTCAGCAGGGATTGGACCCGTAATGGTTGATGTGAAAAGGAAGCCAAGTGACCGATAGGCCAGTGCGTACCGTCGATGACAGCGATTTCCAGGAGTCCCTGGCCGAGAGCGGGATCCGCTCCGATGGCGCACGAGCCCTGGCGCGATACATCCAGGCGGAGATTGCCAGCGGGCGTTTCCCCCCCGGTCACCGCTTGCCTACCGAGCGTGAACTGAGCGAGCGCTTCGGCGCGTCACGCGGCGCGGTACGCAGGGTGCTGGGCCACTTCAAGTCCCTGGGCTTGATCACTCAAGTGGTGGGGAGCGGTACCTTCGTGGCGGAAGGGGGCGCGCCGCTCGGCCCGGCGGCGAAAGCCACTGGCATGGTCGAGTCGGGCGGCATGGCGGGGCAGGTCAGCCCGGCCCAGTTGATGGATGCCCGCCTGCTGATCGAGCCGCAGATGGTTTCCCTCATCGTGCGCTTCGCCACGGCCGACGACTTCGAGCGCATGCAAGAGTGTCTGGTGAGATCCGAGGCGGCCGCCAGCATCGAGGAGTTCGAGCACTGGGATGGCGCCCTGCACCAGGCCTTTGCCGAAGCCACGCACAACAACTTCTTCCTGCGTATCCTGGAGCTGACCAACGTGGTGCGCGAGGAAGGGGAGTGGGGGCGGCTCAAGCGGATCTCGCTGACGCCGGAGCGGCGTGAGCGCTACGAGATGCAGCATCGCGCCATCGTGGCCGCGCTGCGCGACCGCGACGAAGACACGGCAAGGGGCTTGCTGGAAGAGCACCTGCTGGAGGTGCAGCGCAACCTGTTCGGCCGACGCTGATATCGACGCGGCACATGCCGGATAACCAAGCCGCCGGACGCCCAAGGCGTCCGGCGGCTTGCGTTGTGGTCAGCGTGAGACCGCTTGCCGTGTCGATCCCACGTTTTTCTGGTAGTGGGCTCTTACCTTGCCGGCCAGCTATCTTGCCGGTGCTTCACTGGCGGAAGCGCTGGCAGGGCGCCCAGTGCTTCATCAGCAGGTAGTAGGTCAGGCCGGCCGGGATCAGGCTGGCGTACCAGGAGACGGCGGAGAAGGTGAGGGCGGCGGCGATGCCCACCAGGGTGGCGATGAGCGCGGCGTAGTTGACGCCCTGATAGGGGCCGGTCTCGTCATAGAGCTTGCCGAGGTCCAGCGTACGACGGCGGATCAGATAGTAGTCCACCACCAGGATGGCGAAGATCGGGCCGAGGAAGGCGGAGTAGGTCTGCACGAAGAGCTGCAGGCCGGCGGCGGATTCGGGCTGCACCAGCTTCCAGGGGAAGGTGGCGAAGGCCAGCAGGCCGACGATCACCGTGGAGGTGGCGAACTTGAGCTTGAACACGTCCATCAGCACGTAGGTCGGCGGCACCACGTTGTTGAGCACGTTGGTGGTGACCTGGGCGAAGGCGATGAACAGCAGCGTGGTCATCAGTAGCGGGGTGTTGTCCACCGCGTTGGCAAACACCTGGATGGGGTCGGCGGTGCCGGTGGCTTCGGAGACCATGTAGCCGATCAGGCCCATGAACAGGGTGCAGGGCAGGATCGACATGGCATAGATGGTGGTCAGGATGCTGGGGCGGGTACCGTGCTTGTGCTCCCGCGAATAGTCGCTGACGTTGAGCATCATGGTGCTGTAGATGCCGAGGAACAGCATGGTGGCACCCCAGAACGGCATGCCCCACGAGCCTTCCATGGTCAGCAGGTTGGCCGAGAGCTCGTCGCCGTAGCGCTGCACCGTGGCGTAGAACATGTAGGTCAGCGAGGCGAGAATGAACACGCTGCCGATGTTCTCCAGCCACTTGATGCCCTGGAAGCCCATCACCGACAGGCCGATCTGCAGGAACTGGAAGGCGATGAAGTAGAAGATCAGGTTGTCGAAGCCGAACAGGGTGGCCGACACCATGTTCAGGGCGCCGGCGCCGATCCAGCTCTGGAAGCCGTACCACACCACCGCCGGCACCGCGCGCACCAGGCCGGGAATGCGCGTGCCGGCGAAGCCGAACGCACTGCGGGCCTGAACCATGAAGGGAATGCCGTACTTGTAGCCGGCGGCGCCATTGATGGCCAGCGCGATACCGATCACGAAGCAGCCGATGGCGATGGCCAGAGTCGCCTGGATCAGGTTCAGCGTGCCGACCACGCTGGAGCCCATGGCGAAGGTGCCGATGGAGACACAGCCGCCGAACCAGGCCAGAAAGTAGGAGGTCCGCCCCATGATGCGGGTTTGCTGAGGAGCGAGCGATTCGGCCCCCGGGGCCTTGGTGGCCCCAGCGGTCGTTCCGGCAGTGGGCGATGCCGGGGCAGTGGCGGGAGCGGCCGCCGTGCTGTGCGGGTTGTTGTTTTGCATGTGTCTATCCTCGCAGGTCATGGCTCTGTTGTGTTTGTGCCCAATGCTGCCAGCGGGCTTGGCGTGACGTGCTCAAGGTGCGGTGCGTTGCGGTGATTCGTAGTCCTGATGCGTTGTCCTGATGCGTTGTCCTGATGCGTTTCAGCGCTCGTTGGAAAGCTGCGAATACCTTTCGAAGCGGCCGGTGAAGGGTTTGGGGCGCGGGAAGGCCAGGTCGCCGTGCTTGCTGGTGCCGAGGCCCAGCCCAACGAGCGCCTCGGCCAGCTTCACGGCAGCCGTGACGCCTTCGACCACCGGCAGCCCGACTTCCTGGGAAATGCTCTGGGTCAGGTCGGCCATGCCGCCGCAGCCCAGCACGATGGCACCGATGCCATCCTCGTCGCGGGCGCGGCGGCACTCGTCGATGATGCGACCCAGAGCCGCCGAGCCATCCTCCTCCAGATCGAGCACCGGTATCTCGGCGGCACGCACCCGGCGGCAGTGATGGCGAAAGCCGTACTGCTCCAGCAGGTGCTCGGCGATGATGCCGGTACGCGACAGGGTGGTGACGACCGAGAACCGGGTGCTGATCAGGCTGGCGGCATGGAAGGCCGCCTCGGCGATGCCGATCACCGGGGCGCGGGTCAGCTCGCGAGCCGCCAGCAGGCCCGGGTCACCGAAGCAGGCAATCACATAGGCATCGGTGCCTTCCTTCTCTCCCGCCAGCACCTCTTCCAGCACGCCCACGGCACTGATCGCTTCATCGAAATGACTCTCGATGGATACCGGCCCGTCGGCGGGCTGAGTGGCGACGACGGTCGTGCCGGGGGCGGCGATCCGCTGTGCCGCTTCGCCGATCTTGCGGGTCATGGCAGCCGTGGTGTTGGGGTTGATGACGCGCAGTCGCATGCAGTCTCTCTCTTTGTGAACAATAAAAAATGTCTTTGTACACAAAATAGGTGCTGCGACTCTTCAGCGCAAGAAATTTGTCACCCTCGGGAGCTACGAGAATTTTTTGTTGTCTCTCAATGGGTTGTCTGTAAATTGAGCAGGAGTGCCGGATGGCTAGACTGTTATACATAGGTCTAAGAGAGCGAAGAGTATTGAGAATTTGGGTACCGAATGTGACTTGTATTGTATACATGATAAATTTTCCCAGCTTCACCTGCGGTTTGTCTCGGTATCGAGCAAGCGGAGAGCCGGGGGGCTCGAAGCGCATGATGTGGACTTGTCAGTAGAGTGATTTTTGTATACAAAAATATGGTGATGGCGTCCGGCCAAGCCAATCCCCGAACAATGCCTGCTGGCGCGAAGCGCCGTCGCTGCCGCCCTGGACTCGAGGCATCGCGCTAGCCTGCGAGGGCCGGTATGCCTGGTTGCAACACTGATGGATACAGTCTATTTTCTATCCTGTATACATTTTGCTCGCGACGCCGCCTGGCCCGGTATTCGTACAGCGGCACAGAACTGCGCGACATAGATTGCGCAAAACAGAACCGCGCAACACAGAACAAAGAGGAAGGTGCTAGATGAGCATTGATTACCCCCGTGACCTGGTCGGCTACGGCCGTAACCCACCCCACGCCAACTGGCCGGGGCGGGCGAAGATCGCCGTGCAGTTCGTGCTCAACTACGAAGAGGGCGGCGAGAACTGCGTGCTGCATGGCGATGCCGGCTCCGAGCAGTTTCTCTCCGAGATCATCGGCGCGGCCGCCTATCCCGATCGCCACCTGAGCATGGAGTCGATCTACGAGTACGGCTCACGGGCCGGCGTGTGGCGCATCCTGCGGGAGTTCGAACGGCGCGGCCTGCCGCTCACCGTGTTCGGCGTGGCCATGGCCCTTGAGCGCCACCCGGAAGTGGCTCAGGCGTTCAAGGAGCTGGGCCACGAGATCGCCTGTCATGGCTACCGCTGGATTCACTACCAGGAAGTGCCCGAGCACGTCGAGCGCGAGCATCTGCAGCGCGCCATGGAGATCTTTCAGCGCCTCTACGGCGAGAAGCCCCAAGGCTGGTACACCGGCCGCGACAGCCCCAACACCCGGCGGCTGGTCCTCGACGAGGGCGGCTTCCTCTACGACAGCGACTACTACGGCGACGACCTGCCGTTCTGGACCCGGGAGGCCGACAGCCAAGGCGTCGAGCACGACCATCTGATCGTGCCCTATACCCTGGACAGCAACGACATGCGCTTCGCCGCGCCCCAGGGCTTCAACACCGCCGACCACTTCTTCACCTACCTGCGCGACGCCTTCGACGTGCTCTACGCGGAAGGCGAGGAGTCGCCCAAGATGCTTTCGGTGGGCATGCACTGCCGGCTGCTCGGCCGCCCCGGGCGCTTCCGCGCCCTGCAGCGCTTCCTCGATCACATCGAGGCCCATGACCGGGTGTGGGTCGCCCGGCGGGTGGACATCGCGCGGCATTGGGTGGAGCATCATCCGGCACAGTCGCGTTGAGGACACCCCAACCATGGAGGCCGGAAACGGGATGCAATGACACCCCACATAGGACAGCGCATAGCCGCTCAATATGACTCGCTGAGCGCCCAGGAGCAGCGGGTGGCGAGTTTCATACTCGATCATTTCGAGGACTTTGCCGTCTACAGCGCCGCCGATCTGGCACGCCTGACGGGCGTGTCCAAGTCAACGGTAAGCCGTCTGTTCAAACGTCTTGGCTTCGCCCATTACCGGGACGTGAAGGACCATGCCCGGCAACTGCGCAACTTGGGCGTACCGATGGTAACGGATGCCAACGCCATGCAGGGGGAGGCTGGGGCGCCCTTTCAGCGGCACCATCAGCGCGAGCAGGAAAATCTGCAGCGGCTGCTGGGTAGCCTCTCTGCCGATAGCTTCGCACGGCTCGTCGAGAGGCTCGCCGAGGCGCGCTCCATCGTCGTGGTGGGTTTTCGCAACAGTTTTCCCTTGGCCTTGCACTGCCGACAGCAACTGATCCAGGCTCGCGGCGGGGTGCGCCTCGCGCCGCAGCCCAACCAGTCCATGGCCGAGGAACTCATCGGGCTAGAGGCCGACGATGCGGTCATCCTGTTTGGCTTTCGGCGGCGTCCCACCCCCTTTGCGCATCTGGTCAGTGAGCTTGAGCGCTCCCCGGCCAGCACCGTGCTGATCGGTGACCCGACGGCCGTTGGCTTCGCCGAGCAGGTCGATTGGTATCTGGAGGCGCCGCTGGAGAGTATTTCGGCGTTCGACAGCTATGCCAGCGCCATGAGCCTGATCTGCCTGCTAGCCAATGGTGTCTTGCATCACAATCTGGCTCAGGGGCGGAAAAGAATTGCTGCCATCAGCGATCTCTACGACGATCTCGGCGAGCTATCCACCTCGGTGATGTAGGCCACGGCGACCGCCTCGCTCCATTGCGGTGCATCCTTTCAGGAGGCGCCCCATTTAGTTGCGCTCGACCATCCCCCGCAATTCTCCCCAGGTGCTTTTCCACCCACCGGTACCTTTCCAGTCTTTTGATTTCTCTACCAACTCCATGGGTTGGTGCTTCTTTTGCTTTGGGTGAAACGAAAGTTTCTTTCATGGATCGTCATGCAACGAAACTTTCATTTCCTTGGCCTAATACAACGATACCCACTGCGGAGAGCAAAATGAGCGCCATATTTCGTCATGTGACGTCCCTGACTTCACGACTCCTGGCTACGGCCCTGGCTGTCGTTGTCGTGTTCGGCGGCATGAGCACGGCCACTGCCGACGCCCTGGAAGCCATAGAGTCCCGCGGTATTATCCGTATTGCGGTGCCCCAGGATTTCCCGCCGTTCGGCTCGGTGGGAACCGACCTGCAGCCGCGTGGCTATGACATCGACATGGCCAACTACCTGGCCGAGCAAATGGGGGTAAGGCTGGAGCTGGTTCCCGTCACCAGTGCCAACCGCATTCCTTACTTGCAAACCGGTATGGCGGATCTGGTGATCTCGAGTCTGGGCAAGAACCCGGAGCGTGAAGCGGCAATCGATTTCTCCGCTGCCTATGCGCCGTTCTTCCTCGGCGTATTCTCCGCAGGCGCCGATGAAAGCGTGAGTTCCCCGGAGGATCTTGCGGGTAAGACCATTGGGGTGACCCGCGGTGCCGTGGAAGACATGGAACTGTCGGAAATCGCACCCTCCAGCACCACCATTCAGCGTTTTGAAGATAACGCCACCACCATTGCGGCGTTCCTGGCGGGCCGGGTGGACTACATCGCCACTGGTAACGTAGTCGCCGCTGAAATTGCGGCACGCAACAGCGGCCGGGCACCGGAGTTGCTCTACCAACTGCGTGATTCACCTTGCTATATCGGGCTCAACAAGAACGAGCCAGCGTTGTTGGAGGAGGTCAACCGCCTGATCGCTCAGGCGTTGGAAGACGGTAGTCTCAACGAGTTCTCTCAGCGCTGGTTCAGTGCCGATCTGCCCGAAAACTTCGGTAGCTGAGGCGAGCTATGGGAGTAACGCTCGATTTTCTGACGCTACTGCCGTACGCCAGCGAACTCGTGCGTGGACTGACCACCACGGTCATCTTGACCGTGGTGACCACGCTGACGGGGATCGCCTTGGCGGTGGTGGTGGCCTATCTTCGTCTGCACGGGCGGAGCTGGACGCGGTTTTGCATGGGCAGTTACGTGGAGGTCACCCGTAACACTCCGTTCATCGTGCAGCTTTTCTTCATCTTCTTCGGCTTGCCTGGACTTGGAATCCAGATCGATGCCATTACCGCTGCCTTTCTTGCCATGACACTCAACCTGGCTGCCTATAGTGCCGAGATCCTGCGGGCGGGGATCGGTGCGACGGCGCAAGGGCAGTTGGAGGCGGCCAGGGCGCTGGGCATGACGCGTCTCCAAAGTTACCGTCATGTCGTGCTGATCCCTGCCTTCGCACGTGTCTATCCGGCGCTGATCAGCCAGTCGGTCATCGTCATGCTCGGCTCGGCGGTGGTGTCGCAGATTTCGGTATTCGACCTCACCTATGCCGCCAATTTCATCCAGTCGCGCAACTTCAGAAGCTTCGAAGTCTATCTGGTGATCACGCTGGCCTATCTACTGCTGGCCTTTGTCATGCGCCGTGTCTTCATGCTGGCTGGTAACCGGCTGTTCGCCTATCAGCAGGGAGAGTCACGATGATTGAATTCTCACTCTGGGATATCCTGCGCAATCTGCTATTGGCCACCCGCTGGACCATTGTACTGTCGCTGATCGCCTTCGTGGGTGGTGCCACGGTTGGACTCGTGCTGACGTTCATGCGTCTTTCCAGCAGTCGTATCCTGCAGCGCTTCACTTCGCTGTATGTGGACCTTTTCCAGGGCACGCCACTGCTGATGCAGCTGTTTCTGATCTTCTTTGGCGCGGCAGCGCTGGGACACCCTATCTCGGCATGGCTGGCCGCCTCGGTGGCCTTGACGCTCTTCACCAGCGCCTTCCTGTGCGACATCTGGCGCGGCTGCCTGGAAGCCGTGGCCAAGGGTCAATGGCATGCGGCAAGGGTGCTGGGTATGAACTATTTCCAGACCATGCGGCATGTCATTCTGCCTCAGGCGCTGCGGTTGTCGGTGCCGCCGACCGTGGGCTTCTCCGTGCAGGTCATCAAAGGCACGGCGCTCGCGTCGATCATCGGCTTCGTCGAACTGACCAAGGCCGGCACCATGCTCAACAACGCCACCTTCGAACCCTTCACCATCTTCACGCTGGTGGCTCTTCTGTACTTCGCGCTGTGCTATCCGCTGTCCTGCTATGCGCGCCATCTGGAGAAAAAGCTCTATGACGCTGGTCTGCGTTAAGAACGTGCACAAGGCTTTTGGCGACCTGGAGGTGCTCAAGGGCATCGACCTCGAGGTCGGTCAGGGTGAGGTGGTGGCGATCATCGGTCGCAGCGGCTCGGGCAAGAGCACCCTGCTACGCTGCCTGAATCAGTTGGAGAAGCACGACCGGGGCGCTATCACCATTGCCGACAAACGTCTTGACGGTGAGGCCATGTCGCCGAAGGAACTCAGCGAGAACGTCGGCATGGTATTCCAGAGCTTCAACCTCTTTCCTCACAAGACGGTGGGGGAGAACGTCTGCCTGGCGCCGGTGGTGGTGCGCGGTGAGAGTCGCGCAAGCGCAGAAAAGGTGGCTCGCGAGGTATTGGCGAAGGTGGGGCTATCGGACAAGTACGACAGCTACCCCGCGCAGCTTTCCGGTGGGCAGCAGCAGCGGGTCGCCATTGCCCGGGCGCTGGCCATGCGGCCCAAGGTGCTGCTGTGCGATGAAGTGACCTCGGCGCTGGATCCTGAGCTGGTGGGCGAAGTGCTGCGCGTATTGGAAGCGCTGGCGGCAGAGGGCATGACGCTGATCCTGGTAACCCACGAGATGGGCTTTGCCCGTGACGTTGCCGATCGTGTGGTGTTCATGCATCAGGGACGCATTCATGAAGCCGGTCCGCCCGCTGACTTGTTCGGCAATCCCCAGACGGCGGAACTGAAGCAGTTCATCTCGGCGGTTCTTTGACTCGGTATTCTTTGGCACAAAGCGGAAAGTGTGTTCAACTCCCCATCTTTTTTGTATACGATAATATCTATCCTGCCTGACCTCGATGAGGGGTGCTGGCAGTTTGAGAATAATTTCCAAATTTGTGTCAGAGGATGAGCGATGACCAACCGCACCTATTACGCCCCCCACGGCGGACATCCGCCCCAGACCCAGTTGCTCTCCGACCGGGCGGTGTTCACCGAGGCCTACGCCTTCATTCCCAAGGGCGTGATGGGCGACATCGTGACCAGCAATCTGCCGTTCTGGGAGCAGACCCGGCTGTGGGTGCTGGCGCGTCCGCTCTCCGGCTTCGCCGAGACCTTCTCTCAGTACATCATGGAGGTGGGGCCGGGCGGCGGCAGCGAGAAGCCCGAGCTCGACCCCGGTGCCGAGGGCGTACTGTTCGTGGTCGAGGGCGAGATGACCCTGACCATTGCCGGCGAGCGCCACGAGATGGCGCCGGGCGGCTACGCCTTCCTGCCGCCGGGCTGCCACTGGCAGCTGCGCAACGAATCGAATGCGCCGGTGCGCTTCCACTGGGTGCGCAAGGCCTACGAATTCGTCGAGGGCATCGAGGTGCCGCAGGCCTTCGTGGTCAACGAGAACGACCTCGAGCCCAATCCCATGCCGGGCACCGAAGGGCGCTGGGCCACCACTCGCTTCGTCGATCCCAATGACGTGCGCCACGACATGCACGTCAACATCGTCACCTTCCAGCCCGGGGCGGTGATCCCCTTCGACGAGACCCACGTCATGGAGCACGGCCTCTACGTGCTCGAGGGCAAGGCGGTCTACCATCTCAACCAGGACTGGGTCGAGGTCGAGGCGGGCGATTTCATGTGGCTGCGCGCCTTCTGTCCGCAGGCGTGCTACGCCGGGGGGCCGGGGCCGTTCCGCTACCTGCTGTACAAGGACGTGAACCGTCACGCGGTGCTGCGGCTGGGTACTCGCTGAGACACAGGGGGCTTGCAGTAACGTTGCCGCTCGAGGCTGATCCGGCGACAGGGTTTCGAGGGGGCGCTGTGAACCCATCCCTGGGCGCTACCGATGCCATCCATGGCATCGAACCCCCTCTCCACCCTGTCCCCGGCGCCTCTCGCTCGGATGGCGGCTTTGCTCCGCCATTCGAGGTTTTATCCAAGGCCTGGGAAATGGAGTCTATATGCTGGAACTCAAAGCCGAGCCGCTGACGCCTGAGGCCTTTGCGCCCTTCGGTGACGTCATCGACACCCGCACGGCGGGCTACTTTCACATCAATGCCGGGCGCACCCGGCGCTACCACGACCTGGCCAAGGTCGAGACCCTGGGCGAGCAGGCGAGGGCGCTGATCAGTATCTTCGTCAGTCAGCCGGTGTCGATCCCGCTGGAACTCGACTTCCTCGAACGCCACCCCCAGGGCAGCCAGGCCTTCATGCCGCTGCACGAGGAGCGCTTCGTGATCGTGGTGGCGCCGCCGGGCGACAGCATCGACCCGGCCGAGGTACGCGCCTTCGTCACCGATGGCCGCCAAGGGGTGAACTATCGCGCCGGCACCTGGCACGCCATCCAGTCGGTGCTCGACCGCGAAGGGGAGTTCCTGGTGGTGGATCGCGGCGGTGAGGGCAACAACTGCGACGAGCATCCGCTGGCGCTGCGCATCACGCTCTGAGCTCTCGGGGAAGAAGACCCAGGCTGCTGTTTTGGCCTGGGTTTTTTGTGTCTAAATGAATTTATGAAAATATTTTCCAGTATGCGTTGACGGGGCGGGTTGCGGCTTCTAATCTCGAAATACAGAAATATTTTCCAAAAACAACTTTTCACAAGAACAAGGCCACCCACGGGAGGAACCGTCATGGCTCGAATGACCGCAGCAGAAGCCGCCGTTCACGTGCTCAGGAAGGAGGGCGTCGATGTCGCTTTCGGCGTGCCGGGTGCCGCCATCAACCCGTTCTACGCTGCCTTGCGCAAGGTCGGCGGTATCGATCACGTGCTGGCGCGCCACGTCGAGGGCGCCTCGCACATGGCCGAGGGCTACACCCGCACCAAGGCCGGCAACATCGGCGTGTGCATCGGCACCTCCGGCCCCGCCGGCACCGACATGATCACCGGGCTCTATTCGGCCAGCGCGGACTCCATCCCGATCCTATGCATCACCGGCCAGGCGCCGCGCTCCAGGCTGCACAAGGAGGACTTCCAGGCCGTCGACATCCAGGCCATCGCCGGGCCGGTGACCAAGTGGGCGGTCACCGTGCTGGAGCCGGCCCAGGTGCCGCGCGCCTTCCAGCAGGCCTTCCAGCTGATGCGTTCGTCGCGGCCGGGCCCGGTGCTGATCGACCTGCCCATCGACGTGCAGATGAGCGAGATCGAGTTCGATCCGGACACCTACGAGCCGCTGCCGGCCTACAAGCCGCGTGCTTCCCGCACTCAGGCGGAGAAGGCCATGGCCATGCTCGACGAGGCCGAGCGGCCGCTGATCGTCGCCGGCGGCGGCATCATCAATGCCGACGCCAGCGCGCTGCTCCAGGAGTTCGCCGAACTCACCGGCGTGCCGGTCATTCCCACCCTGATGGGCTGGGGCAGCATTGCCGACGACCACCCGCTGATGGCCGGCATGGTCGGGCTGCAGACCTCACATCGTTATGGCAACGCCACGCTGCTCGAGTCCGACTTCGTGATGGGTATCGGCAACCGCTGGGCCAACCGCCACACCGGCAACCTCGAGACCTACACCAAGGGGCGGAAATTCGTCCACGTCGACATCGAGCCGACCCAGATCGGGCGCATCTTCGGCCCCGACTACGGCATCGTTTCCGACGCCAAGGCGGCGCTGGAGCTGTTCGTCGAGCTGGCCCGCGAGAGGAAGGCGGCGGGCACGCTCAAGGATCGCAGCGCCTGGGCCGAGTCGTGCCAGGAGCGCAAGCGCACCCTGCTGCGCAAGACCCACTTCGATGACGTGCCAGTGAAGCCGCAGCGGGTCTACGAGGAGATGAACAAGGTCTTCGGCAGGAACACCCGCTATATCAGCACCATCGGCCTGTCGCAGATCGCCGGCGCCCAGTTCCTGCATGTGTACAAGCCGCGTCACTGGATCAACTGCGGCCAGGCCGGCCCGCTGGGCTGGACCATTCCCGCTGCGCTCGGCGTGTGCAAGGCCGACCCCAGCGCGGAAGTGGTGGCGCTCTCCGGCGACTACGACTTCCAGTTCATGATCGAGGAGCTGGCCGTGGGCGCGCAGTTCAACCTGCCCTACATCCACGTGCTGGTGAACAACTCCTACCTGGGGCTGATTCGCCAGGCCCAGCGCGGCTTCGACATGGACTACTGCGTGCAGCTCTCGTTCGAGAACGTCAACTGCCCGGAGATCAACGAGTACGGTGTGGATCACGTCTCGGTGGTGGAGGGGCTCGGCTGCAAGGCCCTGCGCGTCACCCGGCCGGACGAGATCGTGCCTGCCCTGAAGGAGGCCCGCGAGCTGATGGCCCAGTATCGGGTGCCGGTGGTGGTGGAGGTGATCCTCGAACGGGTGACCAACATCGCCATGGGCACCGATCTCGACGCCATCAACGAGTTCGAGGCGCTGGCCGATGAGGGCGCGGATGCGCCGACTTCTATCGCCCAACTCACCTAGGAAACCGTCCCAAGGAGACAACCATGCCCAAGTTTGCCGCCAACCTCAGCATGCTGTTCACCGAGGAGGATTTCCTCGACCGCTTCAAGGCCGCCGCCGAGGCCGGCTTCAAGGGCGTCGAGTACCTCTTTCCCTACGACTATTCCGCCGTCGAGCTCAAGGCGCGGCTCGATGAGCACGGCCTGACCCAGGTGCTGCACAACCTGCCGGCCGGTGACTGGGGCGCCGGTGAGCGCGGCATAGCCTGCCACCCGGATCGGGTCGAGGAGTTCCGTGCCGGCGTGGAGCAGGCCATCGACTACGCCACGGTACTCGGCTGCAAGCAGGTCAACTGCCTGGCCGGCATCCAGCCCCAGGGCGTGAGCCTGGAGCAGGCGCGGCGCACCCTGGTGGAGAACCTGCGCTACGCTGCGGAGAAGCTCGAAGCCGCCGGCATCCTGCTGCTGGCCGAGCCGATCAACACCCGCGACATCCCGGGCTTCTTCCTCAACCGCACCGAGCAGGCCCTGGCGATCTTCGACGAGGTGGGCAGCCCCAACCTCAAGCTGCAGTACGACATCTACCACATGCAGATCATGGAGGGCGATCTGGCACCGACCATCGAGAAGCACCTGGCTCGCATCGCTCACGTGCAGCTGGCCGACAACCCGGGCCGCCACGAGCCGGGCACCGGCGAGATCCACTACCCGTTCCTGTTCGCCTATCTCGACCGGTTGGGCTACGACGGCTGGATCGGCTGCGAGTACAAGCCCAAGACGACGACCCGTGAAGGGCTAGGTTGGCTGGATAGCGTCCGCTGACGGGGTAGCAAGCATCCAGCCCCGATGAGCTGATCCGGCGGCAAGCCTGCGCGAGGGCGCTGTGAACCCATCCCTGGGCGCTATATTTGCCATCCATGGCAAATAACCCTCGCTGCGACTTGCCCCCGGCGCTCATCTCTTCAGTCATTGCAAGGCGTGTCCTGACATAGAGAACACAAAGACAAGCTGAAAGGAGAATCATCATGAGCAAGATCGGTTTCATTGGCCTCGGCATCATGGGCCGTCCCATGGCGGGGCATCTGCTGGATGCCGGCCACGAACTCGTCACCGTCAAGCGCGGCACCCTGGATGCCACCCTGGCCGAGAAGGGCATGCGTGAGCTCGACAGCCCCCGAGCCGTGGCCGAGCAGGCCGAGGTCATCATCACCATGGTGCCGGACACCCCCGACGTGGAGCTGGTGCTGTTCGGTGAGAATGGCGTCGTCGAAGGGCTCAAGCCCGGCGCCCTGGTGATCGACATGAGCTCCATCGCCCCCATCGCCACCCAGGGCTTTGCCAAGCGCATCCATGAGGCTGGCGGTGATTACGTCGATGCGCCGGTTTCCGGCGGCGAGGGCGGTGCCATCAACGCGGCGCTGACCATCATGGTCGGTGCCACCCAGGAGGGCTTCGAGCGCGCCCGGCCGATCCTCGAAGTGATGGGCAAGACCATCACCCACATCGGCGGCCACGGTGCCGGCCAGACCTGCAAGGTGGCCAACCAGATCGTGGTGGCACTGACCATCGAGGCGGTGGCCGAGGGCTTGCTGTTCGCCTCCAAGGCGGGCGCCGACGTGGCCAAGGTGCGCGAGTCGCTGCTCGGCGGCCTGGCCCAGTCGAAGATCCTCGACGTGCACGGCGAGCGCATGATCAAGCGTACCTTCGACCCGGGCTTCAAGATCAAGCTGCATCAGAAGGACCTCAACCTGGCCCTGGAAGGCGCACGCAGCCTCAACCTGGCGCTGCCCGGCACCGCCAATGCCCAGCAGCTGTTCCAGGCCTGTGTTGCGCATGGCGGTGAGAACTGGGATCACGCCGGCATTCTGCGCGCCCTGGAGGCCCTGGCCGATCACGAGGTGGGCAGCTGATCCGTCCCATCTGAGGAGGCAGCACCCTGCCAGCCAGTCGCGCAGACGGTGAGTCAGTGTTCCCTCCTGGCAGGCGTCAGGCCGTCGCCTGCCAACCGGCCGCGTCAGCGGCCCTTGCGTCCGGCGGCGGGGTCCCCAGTGGAACCCGCCCGCCGCCGGGCTTTTTTCCTGCCTACCCTGCTGTTACCGTCGTTGCTGTCATCCGCTCGAGGTGTGCCCATGTCACAACAACTTCCTTCCCTGGACCACACGACAGACATCGCGACATGGCTGCGCCGGCTTGCCGACGTGGCCGTGACCGCCGTGCATCCGGATTCCCTGGTTGCCGACCTGCTGCCCGACCCTCCGCCCGGGCGCACCGTGGTGGTCGGTGCCGGCAAGGCGGCGGCTGCCATGGCTGCGGCGCTGGAGCGCGCCTGGCAGGCACGCTGCCCCGATGCGCCGCTCACCGGCCTGGTGGTCACCCGCTACGGCCACGCAGAGGAGTGCGAGGTGATCGAGGTGCTCGAAGCCTCCCACCCGATGCCCGACGACCTGGGCGAGAAGGCGGCCCGGCGCATGCTCGAGGCGGTCGCGGGGCTGGGCCAGGACGACCGCGTGATCGCCTTAATCTCCGGCGGCGGCTCGGCGCTGATGACGCTGCCCGCCGAGGGCATCTCGCTTGCCGACAAGCAGGCGATCAATCGCGAGCTTTTGCGCTGCGGCGCGCCGATCGGTCAGATGAATACCGTGCGCCGCCACCTTTCCGCGATCAAGGGCGGGCGCCTGGCGGCGGCGGCACACCCCGCCCAGGTGGTGACCTGGCTGATCTCCGACATTCCCGGCGACGTGGCCACGCAGATCGCCTCGGGGCCGACCCTGCCGGATCGCTCGACCCCGGCCGATGCGCTGGCGGTGCTCGAGCGCTACGCCATCGAGATACCCGCCCACGTGCGTCGCCACCTGGAACAGGCCCAGGGCGCGCCGTCTCCCGACGATGAGACCTTCGCGCGTGACGACAGCGTGACCCTGGCTCGCGCTCAGGATGCGCTGGAGGCCGCCAGAGCCGCGGCGGAAGCGGCCGGCATAACGGTCAAGGTGCTGGGCGACGACCTGGAAGGCGAGGCCCGCGAGCTGGGGCGTGCCCAGGCGCGCCTGGCACTGGAGGCGCGCGACGAGGTCGAAACGCCGCTGCTGATCCTTTCCGGCGGCGAGACCAGCGTCACCGTGCGCGGCGATGGGCGCGGCGGGCGCAACGTGGAGTACTTGCTGGGGCTGTTCGAGGCGCTGGCCGGGGCCGAGGGCATTCATGCCCTGGCCATCGATACCGACGGCATCGACGGCTCCGAGGACAACGCCGGTGCGCTGTTCTCGCCCGACGACTGGGCCCGCGCCCGCGAGCAGCGGCTCGAGCCGGCCGATTACCTGTCACGCAACGACGCGTATACTTTCTTCCAGGCATTGGATCGACTGATCGTCACCGGTCCGACTCGCACCAATGTCAACGACTTCCGTGCCATCCTGGTCTTGCCGAGGACACCATGACGCTTCCGCCACACGCTCCCATTCATGCCCCCATCCGCCGCACCAAGATCGTCGCCACGCTGGGTCCGGCCAGCGACCGCGAGGGCGTGCTGGAAGCCATGATCCGCACCGGCGTCGACGTCGTGCGCCTCAACTTCTCCCACGGCAGCGCCGCCGACCATCGCCGCCGCCTGATCGCCGTGCGTCAGATCGCCGACCGCCTGGGCAGGAGCGTCGCCGCCCTGGGCGACCTGCAGGGGCCCAAGATCCGCATCGCCCGCTTTCGCGACGGCGCCGTGACCCTCGCGGCGGGCCAGCCCTTCGTGCTCGACATGGCGCTGGACAGCGACGCCGGCGACGCCAGCCGCGTCGGCTGCGACTACAAGCAGCTGATCGACGACGTCGCCCCCGGCGACCGCCTGCTGCTCGACGACGGCCGCCTGGTGCTCGACGT